>JAVEWX010000137.1:0-7895 GCA_034004335.1 Bacteroidales bacterium
TATCCTCAGTGTGTCTCTTTTCGACAAGACTCCGATCAGGGAACTCTTCGAAACGCCAGAATCTGTGGATGATATGATTGTAGGCAACAGTGCTCAATTGTGCTTTAATTTTTAGTGGACACTAATGTTATACTGTATTTATTTTTGGGCAAAGCACGATAAAGTAACATACCGATTTTTTTTGCTGCTGTTTTTGGGAAGTATTTATATACTCTATTATTACCCCCGGAAAATTAGGGTGAACCTACCACAATGAGACTCTAAAGTAAGCCAGGTAACCTATAAAACTAAACACAAGTATTTCATCCATAGCTTATAGTTATTTAAATTTACCTCAGCTGATTACAATAGACGATAGATTAGTTTTGAATCACACCAACACACTTACACACGAAAACCCCATAACACTTTTTGAGTGTATGGGAGTAGAAGGGTATTTGAGTATTGGGGTTATTAAGGAAACTGACTGGTAAGATTATGGTTACAAAAAGGGAACCCAGAATATGTAACCGATAATGTTTAACTTTGCAAGAGATAAATACATACTAGCCATGGATGTGATAGAATTGCGGGCAGACCTGCACAATATGATAGACAAGATTTCGGATAGTAATGTTTTAAATGCCGTAAAAACTCTCTTGTCAGGAAAAACAGCAAAACATGTTGATTGGTGGAACACAATAAGTGAAGAAGAAAGGGCAGAGATATTACAAGGTCTTGCAGAAGCTGATTGTGGAGATCTTATTCTTCACGAGGAAGTAATGGCAAAATATAAAAAATGGCTGTAGAAATTGTATGGTCGAAAAGGGCATATCAGGGTTATGCCAGAATTGTTAAGTACCTTGAAGAAGAATGGACCGAGCGAGAAGTTAAAAAATTTGTTCGTGAAACAAAGCGTTTTTTTGATCTTTTAAAACGAAACCCACGAATGCTAGAGCCATCTAAAACGCATAAAGATTTATACCGAGGACCTGTGAACAGATTGACCATACTAACTTACCGGTATACTCCACGGAAAAAAGAAATCATTTTGGTAAATGTCAGGGATACCAGAAAGAAACCATTGAAATAATTTATTCCGGCCAGCCTCATAGAGTATTCCCGGTCTATGGCGCAGAACTTCGCTCTGTAAGACTTATATTCTCAATTACATACAATTTCTTAAATTTACCCGAGCTAATAACTACAACCGGAGGCACCATAAGGTTTTATTATGATGCCACGGGCAGGAAAGTCAGTAAAGTGGTAACGGAAGGAGCAAATACAACAACCATGTCATACGAGGGGGGATTCGAGTATGAGAATGGTGTGTTGGCCATGATGCACACCGTAGAGGGATTTGTTCAGAAATCGGGCAGCAGTTTCACCTACAACTATTTTCTGAAGGATCATCTTGGCAATACCAGGATTGTATTCGGAGAGGGTACCGGAGGCCAGATGGTGGTAACGCAGAGCACCGATTAGGACCACAATCAGGCTACTAAAATGTTAGTTTTGTATTAAGATAAGAGAATGGGAAAATCAATTACTCCTTCGTTTGAAAGCTTTTACATAAAGGTAAAAGATATACTTGAATTGGCCAGGAAAAGTGCCTACCGGGCTGTTAACTTTTCGATGGTACAGGCTTACTGGAGTATAGGCCGGTCAGTCGTTGAAGAAGAACAAGCAGGCAAAAACAGGGCAGAATATGGTAAGCAGCTTTTAGCAAATCTATCCCATAGACTTACTACCGAATATGGAAAGGGTTTTGACTATAGAAATCTTGCGTATATGAGGCAGTTTTATCAAACCTTTCCAAGTATGAACGCGCTGCGTTCAGAATTGTCCTGGACACATTATAGGATACTTATGCGTGTTGAAAAAGAACTGGCACGGGAATTTTACCTTCATGAATGCGTAGAAGGAAATTGGAGCACACGCCAATTGGAGAGGCAGATAAACAGTCTGTATTTCGAGCGCATACTTATGAGCAGCAAGCAGGGACGGCCACTCGTAAAAAAGGAGGCTGACGACAAGAAGGAAGTTATGAAAGCAGAGCAAATCATAAAGGATCCATATGTCCTCGAGTTCCTGAATATGAATCCCAACATAAGTTTTTATGAGAAGGAAATAGAACAGGCACTTATCGATAAGCTGCAAGGTTTTCTTCTGGAGCTTGGCAAGGGCTTCTCGTTTGTAAGCAGGCAATACAGAATATCTGCAGATGCAAAGCATTTTTATGTTGATCTGGTATTTTATAATTACATCCTGAAATGCTTTTTGCTTATTGATTTGAAAACCGGAGAGCTGACCCATCAGGATATCGGACAGATGGATTTTTATGTCAGATACTTTGAGGATCAGATAAGACAGGATACAGACAACCCAACGATTGGTCTGATACTATGCACCGAAAAGGATAAAACAATTGCCAAATACAGCTTGTTAAGTGAAAGCAAACAGATATTTGCCTCGAAATACAAGTTATATCTGCCTACGGTTAAAGAATTACAGCAGGAGATAGATAGAGAGCGCACATTACTTGAGCAGGAAAATAGACTCAAGGAGTAATTCCGTGCAGTTTTTCCATGCTCCCCGATTAATCCATTCACCCGCTCCAAGCCACGGTTGGCTATATTAACATAACGCGGCATTATAGGCGCAGCCGGCGAAACTACCTACTACAATCCCCGCTTCGCAGTCCGAATGCAGGCTGACAATATCTTTCAACTTATGAATTAAGCTTAGTGGGGGAATTTTTTTAGCCGACTGGAAAAAATTTGGGTTAAAATGCGTAAAACCCATCCTTGTAAGTAGCAGTATATGAAGCACATGTGGTTGTGGTAGAAATTTATTTATAAATTCTCCTCTATAAATGGCCCAAATCTGACATTATTAGGTGGAAATAAAAACAAACACAACATGGGTAATTTGTTTAGGAGGCTTGCAACAACAGTTTCAATTATCATCAGTCTGAGCCTGGCTATGTCGGCTCAGCATACCTTAACCTGGCCGGTGCGTCATTCGATGCCCGATAATCCGGTAGTTCTTCCAGAAGTTGGACCGACCGGTGCAGCGAACATCACAATTCCATTATGGGATATAAAGGCGAGAGGGATTACAATACCTCTATATCTGAACTATGTTACAACGGGAATAAGGGTAAATGATATCTCCAGCCAGGTAGGACTTGGGTGGACCATCAATACCGGGCCCGTAATAACCAGGTCGGTTAATGGTCTGGCTGATGAAACGCTCGAAGCAGATCCAGGCCATGATTGGTTTTCTCTCGACCCTTTGTCAATATCATGTAAGCTTGACTCTTTACGGAATTACTTTGAAGGGGACTGGGATTTTGGTCCTGATATTTTCTCATTTTCATTGTCTGGGGAATCAGGCTCGTTCCTTTTTGACAATTCCGGAGTGATGCACTATACTAACCCTGTCACATCTTCCATCCAGGTTGATTGGAATGGTTACTGTCCAGGTTTTTCAGCAACAGATGCTCAGGGGAATGCTTTCATTTTCAGGGCAACCGAAACTACCTCGACAACAACCAGCAGAGATCTTGTCAGCAACCATACCGACGATGGACTTGGGTTTCTTGCCCCCCGAAATACTACTAATGACGGTGAGCGGGTTACCCGATGGGGACCTGACAGAATAGTAACTGCCATGGGGGACACAGTAGAGTACAAGTATTCCTCATATTATTATTCAACGGATGAGTACCTACTGTCAACATCGTACGCATATTACAATAAACCTGTTTGTCCCCCGGAATATATTGAGCCACTACATGAAGAATACTGGAAAGTATCCGTTGATGAGTCCTTCACAGTAATGCTTGTTGACAGCATAATAGCCCCGGATGTGTTCATCGTTTTTGATTATGAAGACAACCAGATGCTGTCAAACTTCAGGAGAGAGCTTGTAAGCATCGAAATCATAGAAAGGTTTACCGGGGAAAGGATAGCCCTATACAATTTCGGAAATGGTAATTACCAGGGCGACTCCAGGTTAAGGCTTGACACCCTGGAGGTAAGTGGACCGGCAACATCTGCAGAATCAATATATTACACATTTTTGTACGAACCGGGAAATTTAACCACAATTGGCCATCATGCACAGGATTACTATGGTTTTCAGAACGGGAACCAGGTAGAGCATATGTTGCCTGTCCTAAATCCACATTATTCATCACGGGATTTGGAAGAAGATTTTGAATATGACGAAGCAGACAGAAATATTGATACAGGAAAGATTAAGATTGGTGTTCTGAAAAGAATCACAAACCCATTTGGTGGAAGAATTGATTTTGAGTACGAACCAAATACCGATACTATCAGTGCTGGTACAATCAGGCAGGCACCGGGCTTACGGATCAGGTCATTGAAAGCGTACGATTCTGAAGGATCAATAATTCAAAACATTGGGATTAACTATTCCGGGTTGAATGGTTTTTACTATCTCACAAATCCTGCATTATCAAACCCAAACGGAGTTTACTTTTACTATACCCAGGGAGGCGGTGAAGCTACGCCTTTCCAGTCCTATTATACTTTTACATCAACTCCTGTATCAAGACTAATGACCGGCCTTCCAGGGGGCTTCTATTACGAAGAGATGACAAGAAATGAGTTGGACCCTTTGACGGCCGAAGCTATACAGTTCACTACTGATACTTACACCGGCGGCCGGGTACTAAGATCAAACAGGCCTGAACTGCTTTCCAGGGTTCATTATGACCGGCAGGAGAAAGTTGTTAAAGAAGAGAATTACTCTCATGTTTTATATAGGGACACAACTATTTATGGATTAAGGCATGGGCTGTCTTATTATTTTATTGGTACTTATAATGAGTGCGGGTCCACTCAGGTAACCTCTGCCAATTGTCCGTATGGGAGTCTTAAAATGTACTTTGAGATTGACACCATTCCCTATTACATGAAGAGCAGGCTTTTAAATGAGCATCTGATCACGAGTTACAATTATGATCAGTCATCGGACGACACCCTTACCAATACTTTGAAGGTTGAATATGATTATTCAGATACACTACCCCTTGTTTCATCACTTACAACCAGTCATTACGCTCATTTGCAGGCTCAGCCTCACTCTGTAGAGTTGAAGCAGCTTCGCTATCCTTTCGATTATGCCGATACAGTAGGTGTTGCGTCTAACCTTGTGAATAACAATATACTGTCGCGGGCCCTTGATTCAAGGAGTTATCTCAACGGCCATCTGACAGAGGCAAAGACTTTCAGTTTTACAGAGACAGGCCAGCCCGATTATGAGTACAGGTATGCAGGAACCAACGATACCATATCATGGGACAGTGACAGTCTGCTGCAGAAAGGATTTATCATGGAGTTGAAGATAGACTATGACACTTTGGGTAATCCTATTAAAGCAACCACGGTCAAAGGTGATATTGTAACCCTCTGGGGCTACGGCAACCGGTACCAGATTGCTGAGATTACCGGAGTCGATACCGACCAGGTCTTCTATACCGGCTTTGAGCGCGGGGCATCTGCAACAAGAGACGCTTCACTGAGTCGTACAGGTGAATACTATCTGGTACTTAACGGTTCGTATCAGTGTCCGGCAGAGCTGCGTCCGGGTAATTATATCATGACATACTACTGGAGGGCATCCTCTTCCTCGCCATGGGAGCTGATAACTGAAAGCATACAGCTTCAGCAGAGCCAGTACGCTTCAACCAACAAGAGCTCAGGTCATATTGACGACCTAAGAATTTACCCTCCGGGTAGCAGAATTACCACCTACACATGGAAGCCCTACCTGGGGAAAACCTCTGAGACCGACACCAACGGCACAACGGTTTTCTATGAGTACGACAGCCATGGTCGGTTATTCAGGATTCTCGATAACCGTGGGAATATACAGAGAACCATACTATACAACACCGGAAGGTAATTAAATCACAAGCGCAATGAGAACTAACGGAATTATACATAAGCTGGTAATAATCTGCCTTTTCACTCTGCTTACAGGAATGGTTTTCCATTATGAACCCGAATGCGAGAACTATGTAATTGATTATGTTTCGGAGTCGGAGTTTTACTTCGATAATTATGGTTGTTTTGACTGCATCGAAGGGTCTGTGGTAATAACAGCTGAGATGGCTCAGAGTTGTGTTCCAACGGAGTTTGAATATGAATGGGTTGGTCTGAATTATATACCCGATGATTTCAGCAATGACCTGTACCAGGTCTGGTGCGATGAAAACACTGGCACCGAACCCAGGGAAGCATACCTGTATCTCACCCCATCAGACGTTCTCTATATTTATCAGGAGGGGGCCTGCGAGCCGGCAGCGACACCGGGAGCTATCAGCGGTAGTACAACAGTATGCTCGGGCACATCATATAATTATTCAATCGCATCAGTTCCTGATGCTACAGGCTACGACTGGGTTGTTCCTTACGGATGGACTTTAAACTCGGTAACAGGTGATACAGCTATTAATGTTACGCCCGGGGGATCAGGCACTGAGTATATTCAGGTCTGGGCGTATAATGATTGCGGTTACAGCGACGTTGAATCTTATCTTGAGGTCACCGTATCGGGGAGCGTTTCCATATCCCAGCACCCGGCCTCACAACAGAAATGCCCCGGCACTAATGTAACCTTTAGCGTTAGTGCAACACCTTCAGGTGTAACCTACCAGTGGCAGAAGAACGAAGTAAACATACAGGGCGCCACTTTATCGCAATACACTATCCAGAACCTCACCTCTGCCGATGCGGGCAGCTACAGGGTTGTGGTTACCGGCACCTGCAACAATGTAACATCACAGAGTGCCACACTCACGGTTAACGAGGCGGTAAGCATAACAACCCAGCCACAGGGCAAAACAGTTTTGCCCGGCAGTCAGACACAGTTTTCGGTGGTTGCTGCAGGAACCGGACTCTCATACCAATGGCAGAAAAACCAGGTTGACATACCTGGAGCCACATCCTCAACCTATACCATCAACGCCACGGAATCAGGTCATCAGGGCAGTTACAGGGTTGTTGTTACCGGCACCTGCGGTAGCCTTGCTTCGCAGGCTGCCGTACTGACTCTATATTCCGACAGCCTTGAGTTATCTGACACGGTTGCTTATATGATGGTCTCAGAACCTTTGAAGGTGATTCATGCCGATTCAGCCTGCGAAGTCTTATCACCGGGCGATCTCAGGCACCAGGTACAATATTTCGATGGGGCCGGCCGGGCATCGCAGACGATAATGGTAGGAGCCTCCCCCTCGGGGAATGATGTAGTTCAGCACCACTCATACGATTACCGTGGGCGCGAAGCGGTTAAATACCTTCCATTCACGGTTCAGTCCAATAACGGAGCCCTGGTTTCCGATGCCGTTACCACGCAGGAGGGTTTTTATAACACTCTCTATACGGGTGAAGGGTCGTATGCTAAGTCTGTTACAACCTTCGAGGAGTCTCCTCTGGGAAGGACAACATCACAACTATCCCCGGGTTCAGCATGGCAGACGCAGAATCAGGAGAAAGGGGTCAGATATGATTACTATTCCAATATAGCTGACGAGGTTATAAGGTTTGTAACAGATGGTGATGAAGTCACCAGGGATGGTTTCTATCCTGAAGGGTCGCTGGGTAAGATAACAATAACAGATTCAAACCACGATGCCATCAGCAGCTCTCTGTTACACTCAAGGGTTGAGTTCTACGACCACAGGCAGAAGCTTATCCTCTCGCGTACCTGGGTCGAGGGCTCATCAGGAGTTGACACCCTCGATACCTACTATGTTTACGATATCAGGGGCCGCCTGAGGTACGTCTTCACACCCGAGGCAGTATCACGTCTTGGATCAGTGACGGTTTTCACCCCCGACAGTTCACTTGTCAGGAACCTGTGCTACTTCTATAAGT
>JAVEWX010000138.1:0-7777 GCA_034004335.1 Bacteroidales bacterium
CGAGCCACGACAGCAACAGTATGGATATGACATTGACGAACGACAGCAGGAAATAGGGGGCCACCTTTCCGAGGATTATCTGTACCGGCCTGAGGGGAGAAACCAACAGTACCTCCATTGTTCCGAATTCCTTCTCACGGGTCAGGGTTATTGAGGTCATCAGGGCGCATATGAGGATAAGGATCATTGTGATTACCCCGGGCACAAACATGAACTGGCTCCTGAGTTCAGGGTTATAGAACATTCTTACTTCGGGTATGATAACCGGCGCCGTAACTGTTCCGGGCACAACCATTTGCCTGCCGAAATCGGATATTATTGCCGCTGCATGGCTTGTTATGAGTGTTGCAGTGTTAGGTTCGGAACCGTCGGCGATAATGGTAATAGAAGCCTTTCCGCCCCGGGTAAGATTTTTGCCGAAGTCGGGTCCGAAGATGACGACTGCCTTAGCCCTGCCGCTTTTCATTGCCATGTCTATCTCGCTGAAGTCAGTAAGGGTTCCGGCATGTTCAAAAAAACCGGAGGAACAGATCTTGTCGGAGAGTTCTGCCGTAACATCATCATGTGACATGTCGAGGAATGCTACCGATGCGTTCTTCAGGTCGGTGCTGATAACGTATCCGAAGATCAATATCATCACGGCGGGGAGGCCGAACAGTATGATCAGTGTCCGGAAATCCCTGAAAATATGCAGGAACTCTTTTTTCACAAAACAGAGGAACCTACTCATGCTCAAATACTTTAGCAGGTCTGGCGATCCTGATGAAAACCTCCTCAACGGAACGGGCGTTGTATTGCTGCCTGAGGCCCAGGGGCGTGTCGATAGCCACTATCCTGCCCTCGTTCATAATTGACACCCGGTCACAATATTCTGCCTCATCCATATAGTGTGTCGTTACAAAAACCGTTATTCCCCTTTCAGCGGTTTCGTATATCATTTCCCAGAACTGGCGGCGGGTAAGGGGGTCAACACCTCCGGTGGGCTCATCGAGGAACACTATCCTGGGCTCATGGAATACGGCCACGGCAAAGGCAAGTTTCTGTTTGAAACCGAGCGGCAGTCCGGCAATCATGCTGTCTCCGTGTTCCGAAAAGCGGAGCCTTTCAAGAAGTCTTTCGGTTTTCTCCCTTATTGTCTTCCTGTCCATGCCGTAGATGCCCCCGTAGAGCATTATGTTCTCCCTGACAGTGAGGTCATTGTAGAGGGAAAATTTCTGACACATGTACCCTATATTTTGCTTTATTTTTTCAGGGTTTTTAGCAGCATCATAACCGGCAACGATGACTTTCCCTGAGGTGGGTGCCGACAAACCCGACAGGATCCTTATTGCCGTTGTCTTGCCCGCTCCGTTGGCGCCCAGGAAACCGAAGATTTCCCCTTCGTACACCTGAAAACTCAGATTGTCGTTGGCTGTGAAGCTTCCAAACTTCTTGACCAGGTCAGTGACTGATATGACAATATTTTCCGACATGCTGCTATTACGGTTTTAAAGGGTCTTCCATAAGTTCGAGGAACCTGTCCTCTATTCCGGGCACAGCTTCGCAAACGGAGATGTTTTGCAATCCTGTTCCCGTGAGATATTTAAGCAGTGCGTCATCGCACTGGTCGTCAGCCAGTGTCAGATGCACCGAATCGCCGAAAGGATATGCCGTTATGGTTTTGGGATAATTCCTCAGGGCATTGATGAGGGAGTGTTTTGGAGTTGCCTTAACGCTGAACAGTTTCCTTGTGAAGTCGCGGGTAATGGCCTCCGGAGTGTCGATTGCCATGATGGATCCTTTCTGTATCAATGCCACCCTGTCGCATTTTGCTGCCTCATCCATGTAAGGAGTGGATACAATGACGGTTATGTTGCGGTTCCTGATTTTTTGCAGCATCTCCCAGAATTCTGATCTTGAAACGGCATCGACACCCGTTGTGGGTTCGTCGAGCACAATAATATCGGGCCTGTGAACCAGGGCGCACGAAAGTGCCAGTTTTTGTTTCATTCCTCCCGAGAGTTTTCCGGCAAGTCTTTTCCTGAAGGGCTCTATATGGGAATAGATATCGGAAATAAGATCGAGGTTTTCCTTCAGGGTGGTTCCCAGGATGCCGGCATAGAAATTCAGGTTTTCCTCAACGGAAAGGTCGTGATACAGGCTGAATCGTCCCGGCATGTAACCTATCCTGCTGCGCAGTGCCTTGTATCCTGTCCTGCAGTCGATACCGAGCACCTCCATTTCTCCCTTATCGGGCAGCATAAGGGTTGTAAGTATCCTGAAGAGGGTTGTCTTGCCGGCTCCGTCGGGGCCGATGAAGCCGAAGATCTCACCTTCGTTTACCTCGAAGGAGATATCCCTGAGGGCATCGGCTGGCCCGAAGCTCTTGCATATTCCCGATGATATGACTGCTTTGGCCATGAAGGTTTCAGAATATTGCTTCGCCGGGCATTCCCGATTTTATGGTTCCGTCATTCGCAACATCGATAGTGACGGCATAGACCAGTATAACCCTTTCTTCCTTTGTCTGGATAATTTTCGGGGTGAACTCGGCCTTTTCGGAGACATTGCTGATGGTTCCGGTAAAAGAGAGATAGCCTTTTTTACCATCATCAATTCGCACCGTGCATTCATTGCCGATTCTGACATTTCCCAGCTGTGCGCCGCTGACATAAACCCTTAGTTTCATAACCGTCAGGTCGGCGATTTTAACCAGGGGCCTTCCTGCGGTTGTCAGTTCGCCGGCCTCCGAGTATTTCTCAATGATTGTCCCCTTGACCGGACTCTTCACGAGGCTTCGTGCAAGTTGTTCGTTCACCAGGGCCTTCCTTGATTCCATCACCGACAATTCTGCCGCAATTGATGCTTTCTGGGTGTTGTTGGCAGCAATCTGTTTTTCAAGAACAGCAACCTGGCCGGAGAGGTCATCGAACTGTTTCTGTGTGGCAGCATCATCCTTCAACATTCTGTCGATGCGGGTGATATTCACGTTAAGGTTTTTGATCTGCTCCCTGAGTATGTCGTTCTGGGCCTCCACTGCGGCAATACGGGTATAGACACTCCTCATTCCGGCATCAATCTCTGCTTTCTGAAGGTGCAGGAGGGTGGTGTCTATCAGTGCAATTTCATCACCGGCATCAACGGTCATGCCCTCGGAAAGGTTAAAATAGAGAACAGGGCCCGCTGTTTCGGCAGATATGATTACCTCAACAGCTTCGAAGTTACCCCAGGCGTCAGCCTGCCGGTCAGGTTCGCCGTGGCATGAAGCAATCAACAGGGTCGGTAGCAGAAGGTATAACTTGGTTTTCATATTGATAGGATGTTGTTACTGTTTCAGATCTTTGCCGGCTATATTCAGATAGTCTGTCTGTGCCATGACAAGACTAATCCGGTGAATCTCATAACTGATCATCGCCTGTCTTTCGGCCGTCAGTTCATTCATGTACTGTGTTGCCGTAATTGTTCCGTTATTGAATTGTGATTCAGCTGCTGCGGTTATCCTTTTTCTCAGATCAATCAGTTCGGTATCTGATTCAAGCATTGACCTGATGGCTGATATTTCGGCTTTTTTTGCCTCCAGCAGCCGGATGAGGTTCTCTGTCATATCCCTTTTCCGGCCATCAATCATCTCCTTTCTGAGATTGATTATCTGTTGCTCCTCCTTTGTACGGTTCCAGTCATAGATGTTCCATTTTATACTGGCTCCCACGACGTAATATGGTGCAAATTCATCCCTGAAGAAGTTATTGCCCGGAGGATTTCCGTACCCCAGGGTTGCAAACAGTCCGGCCTTCGGAAGCCTCTTGCTTTGCAGGACGCTGAATCCCGCATCGAGTTGCTCTTTTTTAAGGTCAAAAAGGTTCAATTCCGGACGGTTTATGTCAGCGGGCATTTCCTCCTCAGGTGAGGGAAGAAGGAGAGTTGTGGTTTCATCAATCTCCGACCCTGTGAGGGATGAGAGTGAGCGGAGCAGGGAGGCTCTGCGGATGGCTGTTTCATTCAGTTGCTGGCTGAGCTTTATTATTTCGGATTGTACCACGTCGATATCCGATCTCAGTATCACCCCGTTTCCGTAGGCTGAGTTCATTGATGTGAGGCGTTCGGTGATGAGCGCCTGATGATTTCTGAGCAGCTCTGCCTGCCTGTCAAGCATAAGAATACTGAAAAAATAGCTGTTAACCTGGGAACGAAGCTTGTAGAGATCAGTCTCAACAGCCATCATATTAACTTCAAGGTCTGCTTTTTCCAGGGCTCTTGCTCCCTTTGTGGCGCCTCCGTCAAATATTACCTGGTTGATATCGAGAGTGAGCCTGTACTGTTCGTGAGGCAGCGGTGCTATCAGGTCAGATATTGCCGGCAGGGCAGCAAGTGATGCTGATATATCGGCAACAGAGGAATTATAAACGAATAATCCACCGGCGTCGATTGTCGGAAGCCAGTTTTTTGTCAGGTTCCGGTCTTTTGTTGTGGTGATTTCAGGCAGTAGTGTTTTTTCAGCTGCTACCGGAGAAGCTGCCACCGACATTTCATAGCACTCCATAAGGGTCAGTGTTCTCTGACCATTCAGGCAGGCTGATGAAACAAGTACTGCTAATGTCAATGCCGGCAATAATTTTTTTGCTTCCATCTTGTTACTCATTTCTACCAAAGTCTTATTCACCTCCCTTTTTAAGGGAATTAATCACAAATTCTGCAGCAAATTCCTTTCTTTCCTCGAGATAACCATCGAAGCCGTATCCCAGTTTTTCAAGGATGGCTGCAACGAGTGTTCTTGCCGCAAACGGGAATATGCTCATCGCTGCTATTGAGGTCATAAGCTGAGGCATCATGTCGCGCGTGAGCTTATACTTTTCAAACTCATTCCTGTGTTGTTCTTCGAGGGTGGTCCACAGGCTTTCAATGTCAATCTTTTGAATCAGCTTCCTTATACGGGCAGGATTGCGGTTAAGTTCATTCAGTATGAATGAGGGCAGGGCAGGATTCTTCTGAAGGAATGAAATGTGTTCCCTAAAGAAGAATCTTATCTTGTCATCCAGGGTAAGGCCGGCATCGAATATGGGTGCGAACCTGCTGAAGATAATACCGGCAAGCTTATCGAATACTGCATCGAAAAGACGATCCTTGGAGCGGTAATAGTAGTGCAGTAGCGATTTATTTATACCGGCACGTTCGGCTATATCCCTCATGCGGGCTCCGTCCATTCCCTTTTCAAGGAAGACTAATGTTGCTGATTCAAAAATCTTCTCTTCGGTCAATTTATCTTTTTCCAGCATGACGGCTGTCGAATCGGTTAACCAAATGATTTAAATAAAAAGATAAACCAAATGGTCAAATTTATGAAGATGTTTTGAAATATCAAACAGAATCCTTGATTTCCTTTTGCCTGCATCACAGGAACCACACCTTTTTTTCAGGCTATCTTTTCATAAGATGGTGAGGATTTCTTTATTACTTTTACCGAGCAATCACCGACTGGCGGACAGTCAGCCGGTTTGTAACAAACCATTGCCTGTTACGTAAAAGAATAATTATAAAATATGAATATGAAAGGAATAACAAGGATTTTCTGGCAAATTGCTCTTTTTGCACTTCTCTTCACGGTATCGGGATGCGAGAAGATGAGCGATGGTGATCTTCTTACCAGTCACGTCTGGAAATGGGACAAGATGACCACCGACTCAACAAATGAGGATGTAATTTCGATTGTTGCCTTCAGCAATGCACTAATGACCGGGGGAGTATTTACCTTCCGAAGTGATGGCACCTACAACCTAACGGTTTCTGCCTTCACCTATTCTGAAGATGGAACCTGGGAACTCGTCGGTGACGACATCCTCATGTTGGATGATGATGAGATGCAGATCGTGAAGCTGGACAAGGAGCAGCTGGTACTTCAGGGAGATGAGGTAACCGATGAATATGGTACCTACTCCTATAAGATGTACATGAAGAAGTAAACGCTTTTTGCCAGTAATCAGACTATCGGACCAGTACCGGTTGCGTATGTAACCGGTACAAATGCCTGTGTGCCCCGGCGTTCCGGGTTATGCCCTGTGGTTAGCAATATCAGGGGGTTATTTAATAATACATTTACGAACTATTTGAATAACAGCTTATTGGGCTGATCGTTGAGTTTTTGGCATGGCTTTTGAATCTCATTGTTCGAAGAGATGGTTCTTCTAATACTTAAAGAGATGAAAAAGCTAATAATCACATCGGTCTTAGCACTCCTGCTCGCAGGAGGGGGCGCAGTTACGGCTCAGGACTATCCGCAGGAATACCTCGGACTGCCCGGTGACAACCTTAATCTTTATGCCGTAATGAATCTGTTCCAGGAATCGGAGACACTTGAGGCTTTTGAAAGCAGCATCAACGATGAGAATTCCAGGATCAACAACCTCGACCTCAATGGTGATAACCTGGTAGATTATATTATGGTTTCGGACTTTGTTGACGGGGATGTCCACAACATTGTACTGAGAGTTGCCATGAACAGCAGGGACTTCCAGGATGTAGCTGTTTTCACCGTTCAGAAATTTAGCAACGGAGCCGTTCAGATACAGCTGATAGGCGACGAAGCTCTCTACGGAAAGGATTACATTATCGAGCCTGTATATAATGAGACACCCAATCCTGGCTATACCGGCAGGTCTTCCGGTGCCCAGAGGGTAGTTGTAGCCGGCACAACCTACTATGAAGTTGCTACATGGCCTGTTATAAGGTACATCTACCATCCGACCTACGTAGTATGGCGTTCTTCGTGGTACTGGGGTTACTGGCCGGTTTACTGGAACCCATGGCGGCCTTACTACTGGCACTTCTACTACGGTTATCACTACAACTGGTACCCTCATTACTACGGCAGGTATCGTCACTGGCATGTTTACAGGTACCCAGGATACAGGGATTACTACTATACCAGTATAAGGGTCTACTCCCCGGTAGTGGTTATAAACATCAACAACGGTTCATACAGGGACACTTATAGCAGGCCTGAATACAGGAGAACAGGTGAAGAGTTCTACGCAAACGTTCACAGGAGCCAGGGCAGTACTTCTGTAAGCAACAGTAATGCAGTCAACCAGAGCCGCAGGGCTTCCGTTCCTGAATCGGTACGCGTACAGTCAGCTACTGCTTCTTCAACACAGAGAAGAAATACAGGTACTGTTAGTACCAACAGTGGTTCGGCGAACAATGCACAGAACCGCAATGCGTCGGGACAGGTTGCCAATGAATCGCGCAGGTCAGCTTCCACGGTAACCGGCAACACTGGTTCTTCATCTGCGGGCGGAACCAGGACTTCTGCCACGGCAGGAAATACTGAACAGAGGCGAGTTTCGGCTACCACATCGGTATCAAATGGCAGCAATGCAGTTCAGAGAAGTGGTAACACCGTGAATGTAAGCTCCGGCAGCAATGCTTCAGACAGGAGAGCAAACAGTTCGGTTCAGTCGGGCACTGCAGTGCAGAGAAGTAGTAGTGGTACGGCAACCCAGAGAAGCAGCAGCGCGGCATCTGTCAATTCCTCTACGGTCAGGAGCAGCACCTCCACTCAGAGGAGTTCGGGGGCTGCAGTACAGAGGAGCAGCGCCTCCACCCAGAGGAGTTCAGGGGCTGCAGTACAGAGGAGCAGCGCCTCCACCCAGAGGAGTTCGGGGGCTGCAGTACAGAGGAGCAGCACCTCCACCCAGAGGAGCTCAGGGGCTGCGGTACAGAGGAGCAGCAGCTCCACCCAGAGGAGTTCGGGGGCTGCAGTTCAGAGGAGCAGCTCCTCCACCCAGAGGAGATCAGGATCTTC
>JAVEWX010000010.1:0-36825 GCA_034004335.1 Bacteroidales bacterium
AGGTGTCGCGGGACTGACGGCGACGGTTTACCTGGCACGCGCGGGGCAGAAGGTGCTTCTCATAGAAATGAACAGGGAATGCGGGGGACTTGTCAACACATTCAGCCACAACGGTTTCAAATTCGATGCCGGGGTAAGGGCGCTGCTCGATGCTGGTATCATCTACACCATGCTGATTGACCTCGGCATCGAACTTAAGGTGGTTAAGAGCCGGGTTTCACTCGGTATAGGTGATGAGATCATCCATATCAAGGACCTTGGCAGCCTGGAGGATTACCGCAACCTCCTGAAAAGATTCTACCCCGCAAGCGCCGGTGAGATCGATGAGGTGCTGAGAATCATCCGCAGGATAATGAAGCACATGGACGTCCTGTACGGCATTGAGAATCCGGTTTTCAGGGATCTTAAACGCGATGTAGGTTTCGTCTTCAGGAAGATATTACCCTGGTTCCCCCGGTTCCTCTTCACCGTCAGGAAGATAAACCGCATGAACGGTCCGGTTGAGGAGTACCTGAAGAATATTGTAAGCGATCGTTCCCTGCGTGACATGATAGCGCAGCACTTTTTCAAAAATACCCCGTCGTTTTTTGCGCTCAGCTACTTTTCACTCTACCTCGATTATTTTTATCCCCTGGGCGGAGTGGGCAGGCTGGCGGAGGTGCTGCAGGAGAAGCTGCTGAAGCTGGGCGGAGAGATAAGAACCGAAACCACGGTTACCGGTGTTTATCCCGACCGTAAGCAGGTGACCGATGACCACGGCAATGTATATGAATATGATAACCTGATATGGGCCGCCGACCTCAAGAGATTGTACCGGATAACCGACAGTGGGGCGCTTCCGCGGGAGACCAGGTCAGCGATTGAGGAGACAAGGGAAAGGTTTATGGCAAACCGGGGCGGGGACTCGGTTTTCACACTGTTCCTTGAGGTTGATGAACCTCTTGAGAGTTTCGGTAAAATTGCCCACGGACATTTTTTCTATACCCCCTCGACCCGGGGTCTGGGCGAAACGCACCGCGGGGAGCTGGACGATCTGCTGAATAATTTTGCTGAGGCCGGAAAGGAAAGAGTACTGGACTGGCTCAACAGGTTTACCGCACTGAATACATACGAGATATCGGTTCCCGGCCTCAAGGACCCGGCCCTGGTTCCCCCGGGAAAAACAGGAATGATAATAAGCCTGCTGGCAGAGTACAACCTGTTCAGAAAGGTTGAGGAGGCCGGCTGGCTTGAAGAGTTTGTGAGGGAATTTGAAGAGCGGATTTTAAAGGTTATTGCCGGGTCGGCATACCCGATGCTTAAAGATAAGGTGACCGGACGTTTCTCTTTCACGCCGCTGAGCATTGAGAAGAGGATTGGCAGTTCGGAGGGGGGTATTACCGGCTGGGCCTTTACCGGGGCCATGCCGGTTGTCAATAAGATCCAGATTGCCGACAGGTCGGTAATAACTCCAATACCATCGGTTTACCAGGCCGGACAGTGGGTTTATAGTCCGGGCGGCGTGCCAATGTCGATACTCACCGGCAAGCTGGCGGCAAGCAAGGCATTGAAAGATAAGTAGCTTCAGGCTGCCAGGGAGGCGCTTACGGACTGCCTGCCCTGGTGCTCTGCCGAAAATGTGATTCCGGTAATCTACCCGGACTTTTAACTATCATTACGGATGTACTGATTTTTGAAAATATGCTTACTTTTAGACCTGTTCAAACCTAATCGTAAATATTATTCCCATGACAAAAGAGATTAGTGCCGAATCGTTAAATACCGATTCATTCATTGCCGAAAAAGTAAATGAGATAAGGAAGGCCGTGGGTGACGGCACCGCAATAAACGCCCTCTCGGGAGGCGTCGACTCATCGGTGGTGACACTGCTGGGACACCGTGCGCTGGGTAAAAAGCTCAGGACGGTATTCATACAGAACGGCCTGATGCGTGAGGGAGAACCTGAAAGGGTGCAGTCCTTCTTCAGGGAACTGGGTGTTGAGGTTGAGATAGTCGATGCCGAAGAGGCTTTCCTGTCGGCGCTTAAAGGCATCACCGATCCGGAAGAGAAGCGCGAGGCCATAACGCAAACCTTCTACAAGGATGTATTCGGCAGGCTGGTGAGGGAGAGCAAGGCCCTCCACCTGCTGCAGGGGACAATACTCACCGACATCGACGAGACGGTGGCAGGCATAAAACGGCAGCACAACGTCTTCGAACAGCTGGGCATCGATCCGCAGCAGGCTTTCGGATACAAAATACTGGAACCGCTGATACAGCTCCGCAAGGACGGGGTGAGGAAAGTGGGTAAGGCCCTGGGTCTCACCGAAGAGTTCTACGCCCGCATCCCCTTCCCCGGCCCGGCCCTTGCAGCCCGCATAATAGGCGAGGTGACGCGCGAGAAGCTTAACATTGTTCGGAAGGCCACATCGATAACGGAAAAACGGCTCGGCGGCAGCGGCGCCTTCCAGTACCTGGCCATACTGCATGAGGATAGGGTTACCGGCATGCGCGAAGGCAAGAGGGATTTCGGACGGCAGATAGAGGTGAGGTGCTGGGACAGCGTCGATGCCCGCACAGCCACCCCTACAAGGCTGCCGCACGAAACGCTTACAGGTCTGGCTAACGAGATACTCGCCAAAGTACCGGGTGTTGTCAGCGTAACATATAACATCGCCAGCAAACCACCGTCGACGATAGAAGCAGTGTGAGGTATGGGTTGCCGGCTGCGCCGCCTCTCCCCTTTTACCGCGCAGAAAACATTAAGAATAGATTTATTAAATTTGAGATTATCCTCAAAATTGCAGAAGAGATGGCTAAGCTTACTGTTACAAGACCCCCTGAGGGTATGCATGATGAAAGGAAGTTCAGGGTGATGGTGAATGATTTTCCTGCCATCGTTCTCAAACAGAAATCATCGGCAGAGATTGAGGTTCCCGACAAACTCTTTGAAATGCAGGTTTTGTCGCGGCAGGGAAGAAGCAGGAAGGTGACTATCGATCCGGCCACAACGAGCAGCGTGGAGCTGAGGATAAACATGAAGATGCACAGGTATAATCCGGCCATGTCCTTACCTGCGATAGTCGTCTTTTCGGTAGTAGCCTTCATCAACTCTGAATCGATGATTGTAAGGATTGTAGCCGGTGCCGCATTTATGGCTACTGCGGCCTGGGTGTTCTATGCTTTATGGGTTAAGAGGGAGGAGTGGATATTGATTGAACCTCACCGGTAAAGATACAAACCGGTATCTGCCATAAATTCTGCCAGGGTCACAACCCGTGCATAGCGACCTGCCATTAACGTTGTAAGTGTGCTTGCATGGACCATTGGGGCCGGTATGTTGATGTCTCCAAACTGCAGTTCGCGGGAAGCGCAGGCGTCTGCCACCACAATGCAGTCGAAACCGAAGTCTGATGCTGCCCTTACAGTGGCTTCAACGCACATATGCGTCTGTATGCCGATAATTACGAGCCGGTTGACCCCGCTTTGCCTGAGAAAATTGTAGAGGTCGGTACGCAGAAAACTGTTAATCGCCATCTTGGTTATTATCTTTTCACCTTCAAGGGGGGCAACGTTTTTGTGGATATCCTCACCACCCTGGGCGCTGTGCTTAACGTGCACCACCGGCAGAGATTCACCGCGAAACACCCTGAGTACTTCACCCGCGGCAATACTGGCTTCCACCGCCCCAACCGGTCCGGTACCGTTTGTTGGAAAATAGAATTCCTGAATGTCAACTATCACGAGGGCGGTTTTTATACTGCCGGGTGTCTGGGCGGTAAGGCCTGCACCGGCAATCATCAATGCCATAATAAGGGAGGCTATCTTTTTCATCTGTTTCATGTTATGGTGACTGTAAGCAAACATAAGTAAAATTATAACGTAATTGACTGAATGTAAGAACAAAAAGCGGAAGCGAAGGCCTCCTTCAGTTCTTCAATCGCAAAAATGAGGTTCTGGTTGCCGTAAGAATTTAGTAACTTAGGCAACAATAACCGATAATATGAAAGATTTCAGGGGTAAAAGGGTGCTTATCACGGGCGGGGCTTCGGGGATAGGCAAACTGATGGGAGAGGCAGCCCTCCGCAAGGGCGCCGAGCTCATCATCTGGGACATCAACGAGCAGGGAACTGTCACTGCGGTGGCAGAGCTGTCGAAGCTGGGCAGGGTAATGTCGCAAATCGTCGACATCTCCGACACTAAGTCCGTTATGCAGGCAGCGGAACTTGTTAAAAATAACGGGGGAACACCCGACCTGCTGATAAACAACGCGGGCATTGTGCCGGGAAACAGGTACTTCCACGAACACACCCACGACGATATTGACCGCACCATGAATATCAACGCGCTGGCTGCCATGCACCTTACCCTGGCGTTCCTGCCCGATATGATTGCCAGGAACTCGGGGCACGTCTGCAACATCGCCTCCTCGGCCGGACTGGTTTCCAATCCGCGCATGACAGTATATGTAGCCAGCAAATGGGCAACCACCGGATGGAGCGACAGCCTGCGCATTGAGATGCAGCGGCAGAAGATCAGTATCAATGTTACAACCGTCACCCCTTATTACATTGATACCGGGATGTTCGCAGGCGTTCATTCGCCCCTGGTTCCGATACTGAAACCCGAAACTGCTGTACGCAAGATAATACGTGGTATTGAACACAACAGAATTTTTGTCAGCATGCCCTGGAGCATGCACTTCGTTCGCTTATGCCAGGGACTGCTTCCCATATTCATTTTCGACTGGATAATGGGCGATGTGCTTCGTGTGTACAATACGATGGAAAATTTCACGGGACGAAATAAGCAATGCCATGGAAGCAACAGATAAAAAAACCATTCTTGAGCGCATTGATACGCAGAGAAATTATTTCGCTACCGGAAAGAGCAGGGACATCGCCTTCAGGAAAGAGATGCTCCGCAGATTCCGCGACGCTATAATCAGGAACGAAAAACGGATAACCGATGCCCTGTACCACGACCTGCACAAGTCATATCAGGAGGCCTATCTTACAGAGATAAGCCTTGTGCTGTCGGAGATCAGCTTCCATCTCAGCAAACTGAACAGGTGGGCGAAACCCGCCAGGGTGAAGACGCCCCTGTTCCTTCTGCCGTCATCATCGAGGCTGATACACGAACCGCTTGGCGTATCGCTTATAATAGCTCCGTGGAACTACCCCTTCCAGCTGCTGATGAATCCGCTTGTGGGAGCTATATCGGCCGGCTGCACGGCAATACTCAAGCCATCGCCCTACACACCTGCCATTGCCGGGGTAATGGAGGAGATAATAAGTACAACTTTTAAACCTGAATATATTACAACGGTGATGGGTGGCCGTGAGGTAAACAGCTTCCTGCTGGAGCAGCGCTGGGACATTATCTTCTTCACCGGCAGTCCGGTTTTAGGAAAGGTTGTCATGGCTGCCGCCTCGAAAAACCTGACACCCCTGGTGCTGGAGCTGGGTGGTAAGAGTCCCTGCATCGTTGATGAGGGAGCTGACATTGGGATAGCGGCAAGGCGCATAGCCTGGGGCAAAACAATCAATGCCGGACAGACGTGCATTGCACCCGACTACATCCTGGTGCATGGTTCGCTGAAGGAGAAGCTTATTGAAGCCCTTGGAGGAGAGATCAGAAAAACCTTCGGTGACGATCCCGGGAAGAGTGACTGGTACCCGCGTATGGTCAGCAAAGGAGCCTTTGAAAGGGTCTCAGGCTACATAAGTAACGGAACGGTCCGTTTCGGCGGCAGAACCAACGCGGAAGCAAAATACATTGAACCGACCATACTCGACAATATTGATCCTGCCTCACCTGTCATGCAGGATGAGATATTCGGTCCGGTACTGCCGGTACTTACATATAACACTGTTGAAGAGGCCATTGCATTTATCAATGGTCGCGAGAAGCCCCTGGCCCTGTACTTTTTCGGAAGGAAGGCGATGGCCCGGGAGGTACTATCGCGTACCTCCTCCGGAGGGGGTTGCTTAAACGATACCCTTATGCACATCACCAACCACCACATGCCTTTCGGAGGTGTGGGCAACAGTGGCATGGGCAGCTATCACGGCAAGGAGAGTTTCCTGGCTTTCAGCAATGCCCGTGCTATTGTCAAAACCCCCACCTGGATAGATATGCCTTTCAAGTATGTACCGTTTAAATTCTTTAACCTGGTAAGGAAGATAATGTAGCCAGTGGTTAGGGGAAAAAGTTCTATTTCAGTAAGGATTTTTAGCATAAGTTTAGTAAATTTAGTTCCTGATGTTGAAGGATAACCCATTACAACCCTCATATTCCTTTTCTTATGAAAATACACCTGTTTTCCCTCACTGCCGGAATTCTTTTCAGCCAGATGATTCTTTGTGCTCCACCAGCCGAAACCAAAACCATTCCGGGCGACTATGCAACCCTGGCTGAGGCCGTTACCGCCCTCAACAGCGGAACCGTACCCGACGGCGGAATTACCTTTAACATAGCATCAGGCCATACTGAATCCCTGACTGCACCAATAATACTGACAGCCACAGGAAGAGAAGGAAGTCCGGTAACATTTATAAAATCCGGCACCGGGACCAATCCTCTTATTATCCGTACTGACGCAGGAACGGTGTCGGTGACCACCCCCGGCAATCACGGTGACGGGGTGCTGATACTGCAGGGAAGCGACTACATCATTATTGATGGGATTAACATCTCAGCATCTGACCAGGGCATTGAATACGGTTACTATCTTCGTAAGGCTTCTTCCGAAGACCCTTGCCGCAATGTCACCATCAGAAACGCAACCGTAACCCTGACCAAGGGCACCAGCCGCGCATCGGCGGGTATATGCATTGCCAACAACAGTGCCACATCCAGCAATATCAACATAACAGCCGCCACCGGTGCCCACGAGAATATAACCATTACAGCCAACACAATAAGTAACTCATTCATTGGCATAATACTCAAGGGTCACAGTGCCTGGCCCGACCGTAACATTACCGTCGGAGCAGAAGGTCTTGGAAACACGATTAATAACTTTGGCGGAGCAGTTAGCTATGAGTCGAGCGGGATAAGGGCCGAGAACATTGATAACTCAAACATTGGCCACAACAATATCAACAACACCGCCGGCGGTGGTACTCCCTTTACGGGAGCAATTGGTAATGGCATCCTTAATGCAGGAAACGGATTTAACTCGATAAACATATCCAATAATACCATTACCCTAACAACGGAGGCCACGGTTTTCGGTCAGCATCTGTATGGAATCAGGAACCGCGACAAAGGGAACATACTAATCAACAATAACACCATAACACTGCAATGCGGTGTGGCTACTGGCATCAACCTGTATTACATATCTAATGATCCGACAGCAGCCGGAAGCGGAAATGTTACGATAAACAATAACTGTTTCGGTTCAGTAAGCAATCCGCACTCCGGAACAATTTACTTCATCAATAATCCCTACACAAATGCAGCACCCTCAGTTACTGAAGTCAGCGGCAACTACAATGCCGGCACCATAACAAAAACTGAACCAGGAGGAGGCATATACCTGTATTTTAACAACATGTCTCCAACCGGAACGGAGATAATCAGTAGTAACAGTTTCTCTGACATACACCAGTCAGGATCCTCCACATTTTATGGTATCCTTTCAAACACCATTGCCGGACACACACAGAATGTATTCAACAACACTATCAGCAACATAACAAGCGGAACCGGAACCTTCAATGCCATACAACTTCTTTCTTCAGGCACAAGAAGAATTTACAACAACACTATCAGCAATATTAATACTTCGGGAACCATCGCCGCCATCACAAGCGGTTCGGGAGACAGCTACACAGATATATATTTAAATGATATCAATGGTCTGACAAGTACATCAACTGCTACCTCCGGGGTTATTGTAAGCGGCATTGCAGTTTCGGCAGGACTTCAGATATTCATTTATAATAATTACATCTCCGGGCTTTATTCACCTCAGGGCGCAAGCATCGACGCCCTCCGGGGTATTTCCATTACCAATACCCAGGACAACTCGTTGGCAGGACTGTATTATAATACCATCTTCCTCGACAACACAACCTCAGGGACTCACTTCGGTTCAGCTGCAGTGTACCATACAGCCCGCACCCAGGAGGGCAACTGCCTGCTCGACCTCCGTAACAATATACTGATAAACATATCTGTCCCCCAGGGTGTTGGCCGCACGGCAGCATTGCGCAGAAGCTCGGTCTACCTCAACAACTACTCCACCACCTCCGACAACAATATTTTCTATGCCGGAACTCCAGGCATGTACAATGTGTTATACTTTGACGGAAACGGTTACCAAACCCCCGAGGCCTTCCAGGCGGCAGTGACACCCCGCGAAGCCTCATCACATGCCGAACTGTCACCTTTTGTCAATACCTCCACGCAGCCTTACAACCTGCACATAAGAACTGATGTGCCGACACTTGCCGAAAGCACCGGTAATACAGTGACCAGTCCGTTAGCCATCACCACCGACTTCGATGCCGACACCCGTGCCGGCAACCCCGACATAGGAGCCGATGAGTTCAACGGCATATCAGCCTATGTTGCCAATCCATCATCGGTTACAGCCACGACCTACAGCTCGCAGCAGATAAGGCTTGCCTTCACCCCTAACGGATCAGGCAACGATGTTGTCATTGTATATAATACAACAGGAACCTTCACCGATCCCTCGGGAATTCCGGTTGTTGACCAGCCTCTTGCCGGGGGCACGGTAGTGTACAACAATAGCAGCTCCCCTTTCATACACGGATCACTGACTACCGGTACGACATACCACTACAAGGTTTTTTCCTATAATGGCTCAAGTTATTCAAAGGGTGTAAAGGTCAGCTCGTCGCCGGCTGTAGAACCGGTAACAACCCTCAGGGCTGTGGCGGCAGGACAGACGGCAAACACCATCAACTGGACCAGGAACAATGCTGGTCATGAAGTCATCATCGCAAACTACAGCTCATATATCAACGGTAATCCCGTCAACGGAACACAATACAACACGGGTGACTCGATACCCAACGGCGGAACCGTTATATACAGGGGTCCCGCCACAGAATATAACCACACCGGACTGGGAGCCTGGACGCAATACTATTATAAAGCCTGGTCGGTTGATGCCTTCAACTATCACTCCACCCCTCTGGCCGTGAACTGTATCACCGACACACCACCCATGGGGATACCCTACCAGCAGGACTTCAACAGCACATGGAGTCATGAGCCTGCAGCTCCTGAGGGCTGGTACGTCGAGGATTACCTTGCAACAGCATTCACATGGAGCCGTAATATTTTGCAGGTACATTCCGAACCTGCCTCTGCACGGGGTTATGGCAGCGGAACCTGTGACGACTACCTTATATCACCGCCGGTAATTCTTCCCGACAGTGACATACAGCTTAGCTGGTGGGACATAAACAACGACGCAACCAATCTAACATCCTACAAGGTACTGCTGTCAACAGGAGGCAGGGATACAGCATCCTTTGACAAAGTACTGGGTGATTACACCTGTATAAATACAGAATGGCAGTTGAGGACAATTGACCTGTCGCCATATAAGGGCCAGACGGTGTATCTTGCATTCCATCTGTATAATACAACCAATCAATACAGGTACTTCAGCATAGACGATATCCTTGTGGAGGAGACCATTCCCGGACCCTGCCAGCCTGGTTTTCCGACAAACGGCTTGCTTACCTTTGCCGGCAAGATCAACCTCACCTGGCTTCCGCCGGTATCGTCAATACCTATTACAGGCTACAAGGTTTACCTGGGTACGACCTCCAACCCTACAGGGATGGTTTATAGTGGCACGGAGACATCGTTCGAGACGGCACCTTTATCTTACGGAACGACATACTACTGGAAGGTAGTAGCCACCAACGCCAATGGCGAAGCTGTCGACATACCGGTATGGTCATACAGAACCGTAAGAGAGGCTCAGGTGACCGAAAGTTTTGAGTCTGAATGGACTCTTCCCCCCGGATGGGGTGCCGATGTTAATGCCTACTGGTTTCAGTCGGAAGAATCACAATACCACGGTAACAAATCACTATACCGGACAACAGGAACAACGGCCCAGAAATTGTACACACCGTACCTGAACATTATCACCGGAGACAGGCTTGAGTTCTTTGCCGGCACTGCCAGCTCAACGTATCAGAAAGTGCGTGTATTCTGGTCGTCAGACAAAACAAGCTGGACGGCCCTGGGTGATGAGATGGCCGTCGTTCCGGCTGCCTGGACGCAATACAGCGTCGACCTGTCATCACTGGCAGGCACACAGTGCTACCTTGCCATTTCAGCATACTATGCCGGCGGAGGAAGCGCGGCGAAAGTATACATTGATCATATTACCGGTCCTGACATTATTCCAGTCATACCGGGTATTGCCACGGAGCCATCGCCCGGAAATAACGATGAATGGATTTCCCCGGAATACGAACTCAGATGGTATCCCGGCGTAACCGGAGGGATCCCCTCAGGTTACAGGGTTTATCTGGGAACCGACGGTGGTGGCATCACCAGACCTACAAGTGTGGCCAATGGTATAATCACGGTCACTGAGTCGTGGATACCGCCAACAGTCCTGCCATCCAATACGAAATACTATTGGCAGATAGTACCCTTCAACAACGCCGGAGAAGCGACTGGAAATCCGATATGGAACTTAACGACGTCTCCGACCGGAGGTGTTCAGGTAGGCCGAGGCAATGTGGACTACCTCGACCAACCCGTTAACCCCTACTACAACTACAACTACACCCAGGCCATCTACCTTCAGCCGGAGATTAACATCGGGGGGCTCGACCTTACCAGGATATACTACCAGTGGAACGGTGGTGGCGGCGGTGAGGTATGCCGCGACTGGGAGATTTTCATGGGACATACGACAAAATCAACCTTCACCTCCAAAACCGACTGGGTACCTGTAACACAGATGACTAAAGTGTTTGATGGGGAGGTCATTCTGTCGGTTGCAGCCGGATGGGTAGCCATCGATCTTGACGTCCCCTTCCCATATAACAACACTGACAACCTGGTGATTGCCGTGCACGAGTACACACCCGGTTACGAGAGCGGTATATACTTCCTGGGGACTGATACAGACACACAGCGTTCCCTGGTCTTTTACGATGACGATCTGAATCCGGATCCTGCATCGCCACCCACTGCTGACTTTGTCCACATGGGAGTAGCCAACATCAGGATGCACTTTGGCGTTGACACCCGTACCGACAGGGTTGTTGCTTCAGGCGCTGAAGGCCCCCGTCTTACTCTATGGCCCAATCCCG
Organism: Bacteroidales bacterium; assembly: GCA_034004335.1. Classification (GTDB taxonomy): domain Bacteria; phylum Bacteroidota; class Bacteroidia; order Bacteroidales; family VadinHA17; genus SLNP01. The sequence goes on from JAVEWX010000010.1 coordinate 11,310, forward strand.
CCACAGACAAGGTATTTGTATTGATCGACAGGGATGTCTCTCTGGTTAAAAATATTGAGGTACTTGACATTTCCGGCAGGAAAGTAATGACTATTGCCGGAAGACAGACAGCAATGCTCGACACCGGTAGCATAACTGCAACTGCAGGAGCCCTTGAGGGTAATGCATTTTTTGAAATTGACATTACAGAACTGCCTCGGGGATTTTATCTTATCCGCATTTCCGGAACTGGCTGGGTATCATCAGTAAGATTATTAAAACAGTAATGATGAGTGACAAAAAGTATAAAATATAAGACTCATACATACAGCTATCTGGCATTGCGAAGGGCGGTGGGTTGGATAGGTATCCTTTTGCCCTTCGTACTGCTTCTGGGCAATACTCTGCTCTTCGGCGGAGATCCTAACCAGCCCTCCATAAGCCTTTACTACCATACCCCCATGAGGGATGTCCTGGTTGGCGGACTCTGCGCCGTCGCCCTCTTCCTCTTCTTCTACAGCGGGTATGACAGGCTTGATAACACCATGGCAAATATCACCGGGGCATTTGCATTGCTGGTGGCATGGTTCCCGGCCTCGGAGACAGGCATAGCAGGAGTGGTAAATGCCATTCATTTTGTTGCTGCAGCCCTTTTCCTGAGTTGCCTGGCCATATTTTCACTTTTCCTGTTTACGAAGGGTGAGGTCAACCCGACACCACAGAAGCTTAGAAGGAATATCGTCTATATTATCTGCGGAACCGTAATGGCAACCTGTCTGCTGGCTCTGCTGGTATACTTCATTGTGAAGGGAGAGGGTCACACATCAACTTCCTTTGTGTTCTGGGCAGAAACGGTAGCGCTTGTTGCTTTCGGTATTTCATGGCTGACAAAGGGAGGAAGGGTTTATCCCGACAGGAATGAGATGGACTGAAAAGGCGAGATTGCAGAAATGATAGTAGCTATATGGCGAGATTCGCCATTAAGGAAATCTGCGATGGTGATTTCGCGGCGGGGAGGGGAAGGATTAAGGTCGGCATTTATGTAAACCCTGGTTTTTTAGGCCATCCGGTTAACCTGTTAGGAAAACTGTTTAATTATCAATATCTTTGACGAAATTTTTCATATAAACCAAACCGCAACGCAATAAATGGGAAGATCACAGGAATCATTCGGTAAAAAAGAAGTCAGAAACAAAAGGGCCAAAAAAAGGAAAGAAAAAGAAGAAAAGAGACAGGCAAGAAAGGAACAGGGAAAGAATTCCTTCGATGATATGATAGCCTATGTTGACGAGTTTGGTAACATAACCTCTTCACCCCCCGATCCAAAGAAAAGGACAGAGATAAATCCGGAAGACATAGTACTGGGAGCTGCCACGCGTGAGCCGGAAAGCGAAGAGGACAGGATAAGAAAAGGAGTAGTAACATTCTTCAATCAGTCAAAAGGTTTTGGTTTCATCCGCGATCTGGTAACCGGCGAGAGCATCTTCGTACATATAAACAACCTTAACGAGCCTGTTGAGGAGGGCACCAAGGTGACCTTTGAAAGGGGAGCAGGTCAGAAGGGCCCGGCAGCCATGAATGTGAGAATAGTTGTATAGGTTCCGGGTTCTGGGTTCCGGGTTCCGGGTTCAAAGATTACTCCCTTCGGTCGTGAGCTCTCTATGCTCGGTTAAGGGTTACCGGATGCCATATGCCGGACGCCATTCCCCGGCCACCAATCACCAATTTACCATGCCCAAAGCTCCATGCCCTATGCAGGCCGCAGGCCTTTTACCGTTTACCGATCACTGATTACCGAATACCCTTTTCCATGCCCCATGCAGGCCGCAGGCCTTTTACCGTTTACCGATCACTGATTACCGAATACCCTTTTCCATGCCCTATGCAGGCCGCAGGCCTTTTACCGTTTACCGATCACTGATTACCGAATACCCTTTTCCATGCCCCATGCTCCATGCGGCAACGTAGCTGCCAACCCATGCCCCAGTGAATGAATATCCCCAGCTTCGCATCAGCAAACCACTCCATCTTTTCACTGTTATCAACGATGGTGGAAATAGGCTCTTCTCTTGCGTCAAATCTGCAGGATGAGAGAGAAATCAGCACCAACAGGAACACCGTCTCCCGGTTTTGAAATCTGCTCATATGACTTACCGATATTTTTCAGAAAAATAATACTTCCTGTCCTATCTTTGCTTCAACAATTCATTCTTAACATTGCAGCATATGAGAAAACTGTTTATAATCATTATAATACTTGCTGCCTACGCCTGTACCAATGAAAGACATGAGGAAGGTTTCCCATATATATGGCCCGAAGAGCCGGCCGTAGCCGGTAAACTTGAGCAGTGGCAGGACTGGAAATTCGGGGTGCTGATACACTGGGGGCCATACAGCCAGTGGGGGGTTGTGGAGAGCTGGAGCCTCTGTCCCGAGGATGAGCCATGGTGCGTACGCAGCGGTCCCTATGCCCATGACTACTATCTCTACACACGCGAGTACGAAAAAATCCGCGAATATTTCAACCCTGCAGCCTTTAATCCCGACCGCTGGGCTGAAGCCTGCAGCAACGCCGGCATGAGGTACCTGGTATTTACCACAAAGCATCACGACGGCTTCTGCATGTATGACTCGAAGTATACTGACTATAAGATTACCGATCCCGTTTCAGCCTTCTCGAAAAATCCTCGCAGCGATGTGGTTGCCGAAGTATTCAATGCCTTCCGCAACCACGGAATGGGCATAGGAGCCTACTTCAGCAAACCCGACTGGCACAATGACGATTACTGGTGGCCCTACTTCCCGGTATTCGACCGTAACGTTAACTACAACCCTGAGAAATACCCCGAACGGTGGGCACGGTTCAGGCAGTTCACTCACAACCAGGTGGAGGAGCTGATGACAGGCTATGGCGATATCGACATTCTCTGGCTCGACGGCGGCTGGGTACGGCCGGCAGGTACTCTTACCGGAGAAAGCCGCCCCTGGCTCGGCAGAAAACAGTGGGTGCAGGATGTTGATATTCCCGCAATTGCAGCCATGGCGCGCAGTCATCAGCCCGGAATGCTGGTGGTAGACCGCGCCGTTCACAACGAATATGAGAACTACCGTACCCCCGAGCAACAGGTACCCGACGATGTTCCCTCCTACCCCTGGGAGAGCTGCATCACACTGGGCGATAACTGGTACTCCACCGGTCCCGGTGAAAAATATAAACCGGCCACCTGGGCCATACACACCCTGGTAAGGATAGTGGCAAAGGGGGGTAATTTCCTGCTGGGAATCGGTCCCGACCACACCGGAGAATTGGTTCCTGAGGTTTATGAACGCCTTGAGGCTATCGGAGAGTGGATGAAGGTCAACTCACAGGCTATATACGGCACCAGGCCACTGGCACCCTGCCAGGAAGGAAATTTCTGCTATACACAGTCGAAGGATGGCGCCACGAAATATGCGCTGCTGCTGATCAACGAAAATGAGATGCCGCCCGAAAAGGTAACACTGCCCGCTTCCTTTACCGGTGATTATGAAGAGTTGCAATTATTGGGTTACTCCGGCACACTCACATTAACCGGGGGCCCTGAAGGGAAAACGGTAATACTGCCACCGGAATACCTGGAAGAGACGGGACAGACTGCTGCCCTGGTCTTCTGCATTAAGAACTAGTACCGGCCATCCCATCCTGCCAGCCTGGCCCACAGCCACCAGGCTGCATAGGCTTTCATGTTGGCATTCAGCGGCTGACTGTGGGCAGAGCTGCAGTTGTACCAGTCAACACCCTCCGTATGTGATTCCTGCCATTGTATTGCCCAGTTTGATTCGCGCACACCATCCCCGTCATTGTCATAGTCACAGGCATCTGTGGGCCTTTTATCGCCGTACCAGGTGCCGTCGGGGTCATAGCTTTCAATATCGGCAAAATCAAAAAGATACTTATTGTTGTTCCTGCAGTATTCCCTTATCTGCTCGTTCCTCAGGTGAAGATTGCCAGTAAGGCCTGACCCGTCGAGATGACCCGTCATATAAACAAATGTCACACCCGGATAATCCTCCTCGAGACCCTCCATCAGGTTCAGATATGTATTGATGTCGTCAGCGGTAGCCGTAGAGACCTGTCCGCACCACGACCAGATGATGACGTTGACATCGCTGTTCGCGTTCAGATAAGTACGGGTCTGTGATGCCCATGCAGTACGGTCGGGATTGCCGAGATCGCCGGGCATGGCATAATCGTGAAGGTCGAGGGCGCCTCCGGTTCCTCCATTGTTCCATGCATAATCTGCTCCCCTGAAGGTAACCAGTCCGGTCATGCCGTTGGTAAGCTGACTGCCATGCGAGGTATGGCCGTAGGCAATATGAAGCTTCTGCCGGGCCTCACTTATCCACTTACCGGGGATAAGATCGAGGCTGGTACAGGTGTGGTCAAAAACGGTTGAAGCGTAACCGGGGTCATCATCTTTGGTGCAGGATGAAATGAGCAATACTGCCATCAGGTAAAACACTAATCTCGTCGCTCTCATATTTTCTCGTTTATATTGTTTCCCATTCATTGCCGGAACACAAAACTGTCAGTCACCGGTTTTCGCAGGATACAGCATGTCAATACCTTGCGGAAGGACCGGAAGGACTGCCGGAAATTATTACCCTGCCTGTTCTGGCGGGCTTCCCTGCAGATGTAACCATATAGCCATATATCCCTGCCGGCAGTGCGGTAACATTAACTTGTGCATAACGGCTTTCCGGCCGGCTTACCAGCACAAGGCGGCCCGTGCCGTCAAACAGTCTTATTTCGTTCATGATATCTTCCGATTCGAAGAAGAGATTTTCTGATGCCGGAACCGGGTAGATCCTCAACCCTGAATGATCATGCTCTTCGGGAAGCAGGGTACATACCGGAACATCATAAGCCAGCAAAGTGTCGGAAATGGTCTCACACCCTGTCGCAGGGTTGCGCGCCGCAATCCTGAACCTGTTGATGCCTATTAGGGCATCGGCCCCGCCAACAGACAGGGATCCGCCAGTTCCAATGGCCACCACAGGCGCCCACTGCGTAAGTGTCTCGTTCCAGACCCTGTATTCAATATTTTTCTGGCTATATGGCAGTTCGAAAGTGATGATGCCGGGATAGCAGAGGGTTCCCTGATCGGGACCAATGACCGACAGCACCGGTTTGCCATTGATCCAGGGATCGGCCAGGGCATTGACTTCGTTAAGGCAGAGCAGGTCGTCGATGGTGCCGTTGAAGAATTTCTTCGAAGGCATAGCCGACACACCTGCCGGTATGTCGGGTCCCCCGAAGGTCCAGTAACCGCTGTATGATTGCTTGACGGCAGGCACGGCCGAGACAATCTTCTCGGTTCCTTCATTGATATTCATGGTCATGGCAGCCGAGTGCTGGAGCGTTACCTGGTGCCACAACCCATCGTTATATGAGCCCGACGATGTCAGCTCCACGGGTGTTGTGCCGTTGCTTATCCAGAAGTGCAGCCTGCCGTCGTCGGACATGTAAAGCAGTGCATCGGTTTTTTCAGGACCCCAGGGATTATCGGTAAATGCAGCCATCATGCCGCCGCTGTCGGTCTCCGTTCTGAACCACAGCGACAGGGTAAAATCCTCCGGTATCTGCCGGTAATTGCCTGAATAGAGCATCTGTGATTCACCACGCAGGTATCGGGCCTGCCAGAAGTTGCCGAACCGGTCGTCGGCAGGTTCATAATCCCAGCCGTTTATTGTGAATTTATTACCGCTTTCGTCGTTGTTGCCATTTGTGAAGGGGTAGTAAAATTCCATGGTGTCGGATGGGAAGGGTAATGCTTCCCCAATGCCGGCAGGCGCTTTTAGGAGACTGACTGCCAATGTGTTTGATGACCTTACGCGACAGACGCCGTTAATGGTATAGAGAGACCATACACCCTGGTCTGAGGCAGTGATGGTAGTGCCGGTTGCTCCTGGCAGCAGGGTATCGTTCAGCGCCCAGTTTAGCGGGTAAAGCACACTGTTTTCGAGCTGAAGGAGCGCCGAGCCGCCCTCGCAGAAAGAAAGGGGGTCAGCGGTAACGATACGTGCCGTGTCGGGAGGCATATTGCGCCTTACCGCTACGGCCGGGGAGGCAGCGACGCAGCCGTTTTCTGAGACCTCAACATGGTAGTCGCCAACGGCGGCAGCGGTATATGATGAGCCTGTGGCCCCCGGTATTGCCTCGTCGTCGCGGAACCACTGGTAGCTGCCATAGCCCCAGTCGGTCCAGAACCCCGGCCACGGATCCCCGTCGCACATATCGGTCTTGCCCCAGTATTCAACCTTTATGCCGGGACATTCGCCCGGCAGGTCGACCTTCAGGGCATAGTCGCCTGTAGCGCCATTTTCGCCATCGACTACAAGGAAGTATTGGTTCCCGGCAACAGCATAAAAACTGCTACTGATAATAGTATCGGTCAGGTTGTATATCCTCAGCAGGGTCTCGATGGTGTTTTCATTGCATATGGGCAGTATCATGGCGCTGAGGATGCCCGGACTCTTCTCTACGAAGGTTATGTCAACGATACCGTTGTACAGTGGCGTGAAGGTATGTATCACCTCGGGCCCTGTCATGTCCCTGCTCCATGAATACTGGTCTATGAGACTTACCCCGTCGGTGAGGTTGTTTCCCCTGTGCCACTGACCGTCGAGGAGGCTCAGTGCCGATGAGCAGTTAATGATCCCGGGTTCGGGAACAGAGACATATACAGGATATTCGTTTTCGTCATCGGTTTCGGGAACACTGTTAATCCTGTCAGCCACGAAAATAACATTGTAATCACCGGGAAGCAGGCCGTCGGGCATGGTAAGGACGCTGCTGACAGTAGCGCTCTGTCCGGGATTAAGTGGTGGGATGAGGCCACTGCCCAGGAAGGTGTCCACACCTTCGTCAAACCTGGTATCGGCTGAAAGGAAGTACTCCATGACTGATGCTGCAGCGCTGTTGTTGCCGATGTTCCTGACTGTTGAGCTCATGGCAACATTCGGCTGCAATGACTCAATGTATTGGGGAGAAACAGAGGCAGCCCTTATGTCGAGATCCGGATCGGTGGTAGGGCATACTGCCTCAATAGTGAATGTGGGCTCGGTTCCCGCATAACCCTCAACAATGATGTAATAGGTGCCGGGGGAGGTGTCATCGGCTGTCAGTCCGTCAGTACCGTATAGCAGAAGGGAGTCGCGGTGAGGATAATTCAGCAGGAAGGTATAGACCGATCCCGACTGGTTAGTGATCTTGATACGTATACGGCCGGGTAGTGTCGTGGTAATGCGGTAGATCAGCTCTTTGCCCAGTGTTGCGGGGTAGGTATTACCGTAGTAATTGACATAATCGGTTCCGGAAGAGATATCTCCCGCCACCGGTGTTTTGCAGGGCAGGTCAGTAGCCGACATGAAATCAGGCCCTGTAAAGGATGCCGTTGGCAGCATCCCCACCACCGCCTGCTGGCCGGTGGTAAAATTGCTCGACCCCGGATTAAGGCTTGTAAGATAGAAGTAACCGTTATAGGATCCTCCCCATCCCCAGTTGACATGAAAATGGTCAGTCGCCTCATAACCGTCCAGAACGAAGGCATGACCGCCGGTGCCATGGCCGCTGTAATAGACAGGCCTGTTACTATCGAGTTCCCGTTTCAGCATGCCGGCCCATATATCTTCGGCATAGCTGCCCTTGCTGACTATCAGTCCATTGGTATAGTCGAAGTAATTGCGCATGGCTGTTGCCACTGCTGACGAGAAGGCCCCGGAGCCGGAGGGTCCGTAATTCATTGACACAGCCACTCCGCAGTGATACATCAGAAGGGCAACATCGGCGTTGCCGCTGCTGTTGGTCATAGCGCCGTAGTTGTATACCGTTGACGAGAAGTCGGCACACAGCTGTCCGTAAACGCTGTGGGTGTAGCATTTGCTGCCAACGCCCGTAACCGGATGTTCGCGATATCTTATGACCTGGGCCATTGCCGTGGCCACGCATCCTGTCACCACTTTACCGCATGGCCCTTTTGGGTCGGCAGGACAGAGGGCATTGTAACCGCACCCCTGGTTCCAGGTTGTTGCCAGCAGAGGAGCTACATCTTTTGATCCTGCTATTCCGGGGTCGTAGCCTTTTTCCAGGAGGCTCCACAATTCTGTTGTCTCAGCCGTGGGCGCAAGATCCATTTCCCTTAAGTAGTCTATCTCCCGTATCCGCGTTTCCACGAGCTGCCTCAGGGCCGGGGGCCATTCGCGGGTGCAGAGGCTGTCATTGCCGTCATTTGCCGGGTAGCCGGAAAGGCCGTACCCCAGCAACGGGTAAGCCCTCTTGTCGGCCGAGAGAATCACATACTCGCCCCTGGTGCAGCTGAATACATAAACAGCAGGCAGCCCGTCATCAGCTGTCAGCGTCATGGGCGATCCGGGGGTCGCTTCGACCGGCACAATACCCTTGCCTGCATGTAATAAGATTGTTGCGGCTATCTTGCCGGCCTGTTGCGGTTCTATTACCTGGGCGGCGGAAAAGCTGATCGCCAGGCAGAAAGAGACAACTACAGCGGCCAGGTTCCGGGAAAATGCTCTGGATGACTTCATGGTTGCACCGTTACCCGTTAAAGACCAGCCAAAGAGCTGATAGGTTGCCCGGCCTGCTCCAACTGCAACAAAAAAGTTACGGATTCATGGCAACAGCATGCTCATATCCTTGCCTGTGCAGGTAAAGCCGCCTGCAGGGTTACTGTCAGAACGAGGTAAAGGTTACGGGCTGCGGCAGGATTCATTCATGCACAGCTCTCCCTGATCCAAAAACATTTTTATATTTGTCTGGTAACTTGCTCTCTAAATAGCGTAATTGCCATCGATGTGCGTAGAATTAATCTTCATGCCAGGCCTTTGAAACCAATTACGGTATCCATAATGTTGCTGTCACTGACAGCATGCATCACAACTCACAAAGAGTATGAATACCCATTCCGGAATCCGGAACTGCCGGTGGAGGAGCGGGTCTCCGACCTTATTAAGAGGCTGACCCTTGAGGAGAAGTCCTCGCTGATGCTCTACAACGCCTCTCCCGTTGAGCGACTCGGCATACCCGCCTACAACTGGTGGAACGAGGCGCTGCACGGAGTGGCCCGGGCTGGCAGGGCTACGGTCTTTCCCCAGGCAATCGGTATGGCCGCAACCTTCGATGATGAAATGATTTACAGGGTTGCCTCCGTCGTGTCCGACGAGGGCCGGGCCAAATACAATGAGGCTGTCAGGGCCGGGAACCGGGGCCAGTATCTCGGACTTACCTGCTGGACACCCAACATTAACATCTTCCGTGATCCGCGCTGGGGCAGGGGCCAGGAGACCTGGGGCGAGGATCCTTACCTTACCGGCCGTATGGCACTGGCCTTCGTCAGGGGACTCCAGGGAGATGATCCCCGTTACCTTAAGACAGCGGCAGCGGCGAAACATTTTGCCGTACACAGCGGTCCCGAGGCCACGCGCCATGAATTCAACGCCACGGTATCGGACTATGATCTCTGGAACACCTACCTGCCGGCCTTCAAAATGCTCGTCGACAGTGGTGTAGCCGGGGTGATGTGCGCCTATAACCGCCTTGAAGGAAAGCCCTGCTGCGCAAGCACCCCCCTGCTTACCGACATATTACGCAACCGCTGGGGATTCAAAGGATATGTCGTTACCGACTGCTGGGCTCTTCAGGACATCATGACCCACCACCGTATTACAGGTAACGCAGCCGAAGTTGCTGCCATGGCCGTCAAAAACCAGGTAAACATCAACTGCGGGGTCGTTTACAGAAGGATACCCCAGGCATTCGTCAACGGACTGATCACGGAAGCCGGGCTTGACACCGCTTTTGCCGGCGGCATGAGGATACTGTTCAGGCTCGGATGGTTCGATGAAGAGGACAACACGCCATGGAAGCATCTCGGTGAAAAGGACATAGCCACCAAATCATCACAGGCTCTTGCCCGTGACGCTGCCGCCAGATCGATGGTACTGCTGAAGAACAACGGAGTGCTGCCACTTAAAAAAGACCTCCGCTGCATTTATGTCACCGGACCGAATGCCGCGGCAATGGAGCCTCTCTGGTCAAACTACAACGGATACTCGGGAAACATGGTAACGGTCCTTGAGGGTATTACCGCCAAGGTGAGTCCGCACACAACCGTAAGCTACAACCAGGGTTGCGGCATCATCAATGACACTATTTTTCGGGGGACATGGCTCATTGGTGACAGTGAGGCGGTAGTGGCGGTAATGGGACTCAACTCGCTTCTCGAGGGAGAGGCCGGCGACGCATGGATGAGCGAATATGGGGGCGACAGGGCCGACATAGGGTTACCCGCCAACCAGGCAGAATACATCAAAAGACTGGCCCGCGGCGGCAAGCCCCTCGTTGTTGTGGTAATGGCCGGAGGGGCTGTATCGCTCGATGAAATAGAACCTTATGCCGATGCAATACTGTATGCCTGGTACCCCGGAGAACAGGGAGGTAATGCAGTAGCCGATGTACTGTTCGGAGATGTCAATCCCTCAGGGCGACTGCCCCTTACCATTTACCGGTCGGTTGCCGACCTGCCTCCTTTCGATGATTACTCGATGTCGCGACGCACATATCGTTATTTCACCGGGGAGCCTGAGTATCCCTTCGGCTATGGGCTGAGCTACACAACATTTGAATATTCCGGTCTCAGGCTGGTGAGAGATACCGGTGAATCCCCGGGAACACTTGAACTGGAACTATCCGTATCCAACACCGGCCCGGCTGACGGGGAGGAGGTGGTGCAACTGTATTTCAGGAAGGCCGGAGAGACACAGGAAGGACCCCTGCAAAAATCAATGATTGCTTTCAGGAAGATCACCATTAAATCGGGTGAATCCCGGGAACTGGCATTCAGCATTCCCGTGTCACGACTAATGATATATGACACAAGTCTCCGGGACTATGACCTGAGGAAAGGAAAATACATAATTACAGCAGGCAGACATTCTGCCGACAGGGCTGTTGAAACAACAATTGAAATCAGATAACTGCCGGATGGCAAAAAAAATCCCGGAATATTACATCCGGGAAATTATTTCTGAGCTTTCAGCCCTGAGCCCTGTACCTCTATTTTATCGCTGCCTCGTACCTGGCGCTTACATCCTTCCAGTTGACAACATTCCAGAAGGCCTCAACATAATCGGGGCGCTTGTTCTGGTACTTAAGATAATAGGCATGCTCCCAAACATCGAGTGCAAGAATCGGAGTTCCCTTTATGGGTGAAATATCCATCAGCGGGTTATCCTGGTTGGGTGTACTGCCAACGGCAAGCTTACCCTCTGTCGTTACAACCAGCCATGCCCAGCCACTGCCGAAGCGTGTCTTTCCGGCATTGCCGAAGAGCTCCTTAAACTTCTCCATCGAGCCGAAAGAATCATTAATGGCCCTGGCCAGTGCAGGCGAAGGCTGTCCTCCGTCGGGACTCAGGTTATTCCAGAACAGCATGTGATTGTAATAACCTCCGCCATTGTTGCGAACTGCATCACTGAACGACGACATCTTCGCGAAAATCTGCTCGAGTGTCATATTTTCGGCAGCCGTACCTTTTATGGCTGCCATGAAGTTGTTGTAATAGGCACGATGATGCCTGTCGTAGTGTATTTCCATGGTCTGCGCATCAATATATGGCTCGAGTGCGTCGAAAGCATAGGGCAGAGCCGGAAATTCAAAGCCTGAAAAATTCTCATTATGTGTCATAGCATTCTCCTCTTTATTTACGAAAGCCAGAACAGATATCAGTATTGCTGCAGATCCCAATACCATACTTATCCTGTTCAATGTTTTGCTCTCTTTCATTTTTTTTATTTTTTGGTTATCAATTGCCTCAGCATATACCCTGAAGCCTGTCTACATATGTTAAACAGCCGGGGACTTATAATTGTTCACAACCCTTACGGCTGCAACCTTTCACACCGATAATTTGTCATATTATTTGCTTCAGGTTACAAAATGAGGTAATTTTGAATATCATTTGGCGTTTACCCAGTGACAATAATACCCCGGCTTATGAAAAGAGTGATTTCTTTCTCGATGATGGTCCTGATGATGGCCATAATGTGTACCGGCTGCAAGAAGGACAAGGGCAAACCTCCGGTACTGCCTCCCTATGAATCAATGGCAATGGATTTCTCGGCATTTGCATCCGGCAAAAAATCGGGAGAGATTCCATTTGCTGCCAAGGATGTTCCCGATCCCGACGAAAACTTCACATTCTCAGCTACCGTTGTGGGATTCTGGAGTGGTTACCTTGCCCTGAACCTTGTCGTCCCGGTGAGGGCTTTTCAGCTTGCGGTAAACAACACCCCTGTATGGGTAGCCGACAAAACATGGGAATGGAAATACAGTATTACAGGTGTTACCGGAACCTACAAGGCCAGGCTGGTGGGAAAAATCCTCAGCGACAAGGTGGAGTGGGAGATGTATATTACCCGGGAGGGAACCGGGGCATTTGCAGAATTCATGTGGTTCGAGGGAACCTCGGCTCTCAACGGTTTAAGCGGTCAGTGGATCCTCAACTACAGCAACCAGTTCCCGGAACCCCTGCTGCAGATAGACTGGACCAAGTCGGGCACAACCGTCAATTCAGTCAAGTATACCTACATAAGGGAACAGAAGGATGACAGGAGTCCCGATCCGTTCAAGAACAGCACCATACAATACGGAACAACATCAGCCTCGCTGAACGCATTCTTTACCATACACATTTATGAACCGCTGGTAATACAGGATTTCGTCGACGTATTTATTGAATGGAACACAACCGCCGGCAATGGCAGGGTCAAGGCCCTCTATAAATTCGGCGACAATGCATGGCACTGCTGGGACATCGACAAGAACAATGTTACCTGTCCGGTTTAGGCAAAATATTTTCAATTCAAGACGAGGTCCCCAACACAGGGGACCTTTTTTTTCAATTTGATCTGCCAGAAATAACATATCAATTTTGGGGATATAAGCGCTCAGGCAACAGGCTGATCAAAACATTTAATCATTTAACAAAAAAATATTAAAAATTATTTGGATATTGAACTATGGTTCATTATCTTTGTAGTGAACTATTGATTAATTTTAACAATGTCGCCCAGGATCAAAAAGATCAGGAAAGTATTCAGTCCCCCGCCAGTAAAGGGATTCAGGCCATACGGAGGAGATGTTTCGGCAGCAGGGAGCAGTAGTGTCTCCATCCTTTATGAGGAGTATGAGGCTCTCAGGCTTTGTGATTATGACATGTACAACCATCACCAGGCATCTGTACTGATGGGAGTATCGCGACCCACCTTTACACGCATTTACGCATCGGCAAGGGAGAAGATTGCCGAGGCCTTTGTTGAGGGGAAACAAATATCCATAGAGGGAGGCAAGGTTTATTTCGACAGCGACTGGTATTTCTGCCGTTCGTGTGAGAGTCATTTCAATAATCCCGACATGGAGACAACAATCACAAACTGTCCTCTTTGTAAAAGTCCCTCTATAGAGATATATGAGCCGGAGACAGTCAATGAGGATCCCGGAACAGGTCTTTCTGACGACAGTTGCATATGTCCCTCCTGTGGATACGAAGTGAATCATCGTCCAGGTAGGCCATGCAGTCATGAAATTTGTCCGCAATGCAACGTCCAAATGAGAAGGAAGGGGGCTCCCTATTACAGAAACCGTCATCACGGAGGAAGATGAGAACAGCGATAGCAGCAACAGATAATGGACCTGAAGCAAAGGTTGATTCAAGATTTGGTCGTTGCAGGTATTTTATTATCTGTGATGATGCCACAGGTTCGGTAGAGTATATACCAAATCCCTTCAGGGATGCCGAAGAGAGTGCCGGGGCACATGCAGTCAAACTTCTTGTGTCGAAGGGTGTAACCCGCATAATATCCGGTGAATTCGGGCACAGGATAAAAACACTGTTAGACAGTCATAAAATCCAGATGATTGTACCGGGAAACCTCGAAAGAAAAACAGATGAAATAATTGAACAATTACTGAATAAATAATCATTTAAAAAGGAGGTAGTTATGCCAGGATTTGATCAGACAGGACCGGAAGGAAAGGGTCCGATGACAGGACGCAGGCTGGGCCGCTGCACCAACTACGGTGAGAAGTCCGGCAGCAAAGACAAGGAAAGTAACAATGATATTGAGAATCTCCCTCCGGGAAGAGGAGCCGGCAGAGGTTCAGGCCCGGGCCGTGGCAGAGGTGCCGGTGGCGGCGGCAGGGGCCGTGGCCGTGGTACAGGACTGCAAAATCGTTTCAGGGGAGGTCAGTAATAGTAAATGTTGAATTCTAAAATTTTTAATTTCATGTTAAAGAGAGTAGCCATCCCCCTCGAGAGCGGGGTACTTTGCACTCATTTTGGTCACTGCAGGCAGTTTGCCATAATCGATGCGGAGAGTAATAGTATTATTAACGAGGTGAGGGTGACACCCCCACCCCATGAACCGGGGCTTTTGCCTGCGTGGCTTTCAGAAAAAGGTGTTACCGACGTGATTGCCGGAGGCATGGGACAAAGGGCCATAAGCCTTTTCAATCAGCAGAAAATCAATGTATACGTGGGTGCTCCTTCAAAGAGTCCTGCCGAACTTGTTTCAGATCTGCTGAATGACAAGCTTGAGGCAGGCAGCAATTGCTGTGACCATTAATAACAACAAATAACGACCCTCCATGAGCCGGCAGACAGCTTATCTGCCGGCGGGTCGTTTTTGATATGATTCTCTTTCAAACAAGATGATAAGTTTCGGCCCGGTACCCTCAAGAAGATTAGGCTGTAGTCTTGGGATCAACAACATAGTCTCCCCCAAGAGCTGCTCCTATAATTGTATCTACTGCCAGGTCGGAAAGACCCGACAACAGACTTCCGGGAGAGGGAGCTATTTCACTCCTGAAACCATATATAAATCGGTAGTATCCCATCTCGCCCTTTTAAGTAAGCAGGACACACCCGATTTTCTAACCTTTGTTTCAAATGGAGAACCGACTCTTGACATCAACCTGGGCAAATCAATAAAAATGCTAAAGAGCACCGGTATCCCTGTTGCTGTCATAACCAACGGCTCCCTGTTGTCGGAGGAATCCGTAGCGGAAGATCTCTCCGGTGCTGACTGGATCTCTGTCAAGGTTGATGCTGCCGACAACGAGATATGGAAAAATATCAACAGGCCTTCCCCGGATATCGATTTTGACCGGTTACAACAGGGTATTTTCAACTTCTTCAGGCATTTCAACGGGGTTGCCTGCACTGAGACTATGCTGGTAAGAGGGGTAAACGACTCTCCGGGTCACCTTTTCAGGCTTTCGGCAATAATACATGAACTGAATCCATCCAAAGCATATCTGTCAGTGCCTGTCAGGCCCCCGTCGGTAAGAGACACAGAGCTCCCCTCGGAAGAGACTCTCAACATGTCATGGCATACATTTACCGAAAAAGGAATTATTACGGAAATGCTGACCGGATTTGAGGGAACCGGAGCTGCTTTCACGGGTAACATATATGAGGACATCCTCAATATTACCGCCGTTCATCCTCTTAGAGAAGATAGCATGGCTGAGCTTCTCTCCCGTGACATGGAAGGGGAACGGGTCCTTGATTCACTGCTTCAGCAAAGACTGATTAAAATGGTACGCTACCGGGGTAAGAAGTATTATCTGAGACAATATAACACGTAAATAGAAGTATTATGGCCAGGGAAAAAGAAAACGAAATCAGCAAGAACACCCTTAACCTTATTCTTGACACCATTCTTCTGTTCCTGATGTTGCTGATGGCAGGAATAGGGTTTCTGATGAGATATACACTCCTGTCGGGAGAAGAGAGGGTTGCCGTTTATGGAAGAAACGTCGACCTGGAGTTCCTGGGACTGACCAGGCATCAGTGGGGAGACCTCCATCTCATAGTCAGCATTACCTTCCTGTCCCTTCTGCTACTGCACATCATACTGCACTGGACATGCATTGAATGCTTCTTCAGGAAAAAAATACCCTCCCGGCCTTTGAGGACTACCCTCACTGTTATTGCGGTGATTATCATATTAATGTCTCTCCTGGGACCATTCTTCTTAAGGCCACAGCAGGTACCCTTTCAGCCTCAATACCGGAACCGTCAGTTTTATAACTATAACCAGAATGGCAGAACCGGCGGGTTTCCCGCAATCAATAGTACAAACCTGACTGCCGGTATTCATCCGGCATTGAATTATTATAAGTCAACGATAAGAACAGATTATAACTTTAAAGAAATTTTATGAAAACAACTAACCTATTGGTTATAGGAGTCAATGCCGCCTAATTAGTTGCCTCAAAAATGATAAGCCACTAACCTTTTATCATAAATCATAAGAACCATGGAAAAAGTCAAAATCGGTATCATCATCTGTGACAGGTATCACACCTGCGCAGGGGGTAAATGCTTCAGGTCTCTCCAGAACCGCGAGGGTGCATTTGAAATGTACAAGGGGATGGAAGTTGAGCTTGCAGGTTATACAACCTGCGACGGCTGCCCGGGCGGTAATATTGAATATGCACCGGCTGAAATGAAGAAAAACGGGGTTACCCATGTTCATCTGGCAACAGGATTGCTGGTGGGTTATCCCCCCTGTCCCCGCATCAAATATTTCCGCGATTTCATCACTGAAAAATATGGTATGAAAGTGATACTGGGAACACATCCCATACCCCAGAAATACCTGACCACACATCAGAACCTTAATACATGGAACACACCCTTTATGAGGGAAGCTATTAAACCGACAATGACCGATGAGCCCACAAGGCTGAAATATGACTGAGAAAAAACCACTTAAAATTGCCATTGCCAGCGGCAAGGGAGGTACAGGTAAAACGCTTGTTGCGGTGAACCTGGCCTCACTGTTGAGCCAGACCCGGGAAATCCTTCTCGTCGATCTCGACGTGGAAGAGCCCAATGATGCCATATTCATCGACGGAACCGAGGGTCAGGTGTATGAAAAACAGAGGCTCATACCGAAATGGGACGAAAGCCGCTGCATCATCTGCGACATTTGCAGCGATGCCTGTAAATATCATGCCGTGGTGAGACTTGGCGACATTATTGCGGTTTTCGATAAAATGTGTCACAGTTGCCATGCCTGTTCGGAACTATGTCCGCAACAGGCGCTGCCCATGACAGAACACAGGATCGGAGAGGTCAGACAAATATCCTCCGGCAACCTTACGCTTATAGAGGGCAGGCTCGATACAGGCGAGGAGCAGGCAGTACCCCTGATAAACCAGACACATGCCATGATAGGCAATTACACGCCCTCCCCTTCCGTCCAGATCTATGACTGTCCGCCCGGAACGGCATGTCCGATGGTGGCAGCCGTAAAACGATGCGAATACGTGATAATGGTTACAGAACCCACACCCTTTGGACTCAATGATCTCAGGTTAGCAGTCACCACGGTAAGAGAGCTTGGAATACCGGCAGGAGTGATTATCAACCGACACGGCATAGGCAATGAAGAGGTGGAAGAATGGTGTGAAAAGGAGGGGCTTCCGGTACTGGCAAAGATACCCTACGACCGCCGGATAGCAGTTATTAGCTCAGGCGGAGAGACGATACATGATAAAATCGACTATATGCCTCAGCTGCTTCAGGGTGTTATGGATAAAGTGCTACTAATGACCAGCAGGGCATGAAGGAAATAGTCATACTATCGGGGAAGGGAGGCACCGGCAAGACATCACTGGCTGCCTCGCTGGCGGTACTCGCCGGAAAAGAGGCCGTAATTGCCGATTACGATGTCGACGCCGCAAACATGCATATCCTGCTTAAGCCTGATCATGCCCGCGGCGAGGATTTTTCGGGCGGCGAGCTGGCTGTCATCGATCCGGCTATCTGCACTTCCTGCGGATTGTGTGCCGAGAAATGCAGGTTTGACGCCATTCATACCGGCAGCGACAGTTATAAAGTCAACCTGCTTGACTGTGAGGGATGCGGATACTGCGAAAAGATCTGTCCGGAGAAAGCAATAGTAATGGTTCCCCGTAAAACAGGCGAATTGTTTATTTCAGGTATCCGCACCGGCAGTAGTATGGTCCACGCAACAATGGAGGCTGGCGCAGAGAACTCCGGTAAAATGGTGACGGCCGTGAAGAGGGAGGCTGTTGCGATTGCGGAAAGATCGAAGGTGCCACTGGTAATTTCGGATGGCTCTCCCGGACTGGGTTGTCCGGTAATAGCATCCCTGGCCGGGGCAAACATGGCAGTGCTGGTGACGGAACCCTCGGTTTCGGCACTGCACGACCTCAGGCGACTCATTAAAGTCATAGAGGTCTTCAGAATAAAAACCCTGTGCGTCATCAACAAGTCCGACCTCAATCCGGCTGTTGCGGCAGAAATAGGGAAATTCCTTGATGCCTCAGGTATTCTTCACATTGGTGACATACCCTTTGATGAGGAGATTGCAAGGGCTATGGCCGATGCAGTTACCCTTGTTGAAACTGACCGGCCCGGGGCTCTTGCTATAAGGGAAATATGGGAAAAAATCAGAACATACATTAATAACTAAAAATATGAGAATAGCATTCACATCAACCGGAGAGACATGGGATTCGATGATCGATCCACGGTTCGGAAGGGCTGAATACCTCGTCTTATACGACGAGGAGAACGATAAGCTGACGGTAACCGACAACAGTGCCGTGAAAAATGAAGCACATGGTGCGGGAACCGCCACGGCACAGAAGATGTATGAACTTAAACCCGACATCCTTATTACGGGAAACGGTCCGGGAGGAAATGCCGCTGCAGCCCTCGAACGGCTGAAGCTGAAGATATTCGTCAATGCCCATAATATGACCCTCAGGGAAGCCTATGACAAATACCGCGAAGGGAATCTCTCCAAATTGTAACAACAATGTTAAACTGTTAATTATTAATTCATTATGACTACTTTTGAAAAAATTGATCTTCCCGATGTAAAGAAGATAATAGTTGTGGCCTCCGGAAAAGGGGGAGTTGGAAAGTCAACAGTATCCGTCAACCTGGCGATCGGACTGGCGCGCCAGGGTTTTAAAACGGCACTTGTGGATGCCGATATTTTTGGCCCCTCCATCCCCCGGATGACAGGTATTGAAAATATTAAGCCGGACGTAAGCGCCATAGGCGACAAGGAGATTCTATTTCCCGTTAAAAAGTATGGAGTCAGTATCATGTCAATAGGATTCTATATTGACAGGTCACAGGGACTCATCTGGCGGGGACCAATGGCTGCCAAAGCCCTCACCCAGCTGTTTGAAGATACACAGTGGGGGGAGATTGACTATATTGTGGTTGATTTTCCTCCCGGCACAAGTGATATTCAGCTGACAACCGTTCAGAAACTGAATGTCCACAGTGCCATTATTGTGACTACACCCCAGGAAATATCACTGAATGACGCCCGCAAGGCAGCTTCCCTGTTCATGAATGATGACCTGAAAGTTCCGATAGCCGGCGTGATTGAGAATATGTCGTGGTTCACCCCGGCCAATCATCCGGAAGAGAAATATTTCATTTTTGGAAAAGGCGGCGGTGAGAGGCTGGCAAATGAACTTGGAACCAAATTGCTTGGACAGGTACCATTCGTAATGGAGGTGGGCGAAGCCGCAGAAAAGGGGATCACAATCTACAATCAGAAAGACAAAAATGTACTGAATGCGTTTGATAATATCATAAGTGAGGTGATTAAGGAAGATGCCCCGACTATATAAAAGCCGTTGCCCTTATTGCCACCCAATAGCATAGGGGGCTTGTGCCGGCCACTTCCGGTACCAGCTACATAATAACCTTTTGCCTTTTTACTTTTACCTTTTTACTTTTACCTTTTTACTTTTGTCTTTTGTCTTTTGTCTTTTGTCTTTTGTTTTTCCCTCTGTTCTGCGGTCTGCGGTGAGAGTCGGTCGCGTAAAATCCCTGAATCAAAAAATCAATCTGTTTCATAGCTCGTCCGATTCGTAAATAACCTTGTCGCCGGTTGCCGGACTGTTAAGGATCCTTATCATTGCCGCGGCAACATCGGCACCCTGTATGCCACGGTATTTCCGGAGACGACCGACGAACAGGAAACCGAATGCTCTCATAATCAGTTTGCCGGCCTCTTCGCCAAAACGGAATTCGTTTCTATTGCCAAGCAACATTGAAGGCCTGACAATAACAGTTTTTGTTATGCCGGCATTCCTCACCAGCTGCTCCATTTCACCCTTTATCCTGAGATAATAGTTCCGCGATCCGGCATTTGCACCTATCGAGGAAACCACGGCAAGGCCCCTGACATCATTAGCCGCAGCAACGTCCGCAATGGCCGCGGGAATATCCCTGTCGGCCTCCTCCATTGCCTTAATTGATCCTGCTTTCCTGATAGTGGTACCCAGGCATATGAAGATGTCATCTCCGGTTATGTGTTCAGAGCAGTTATTAACATCCGATATGTCTGAAATATGTACTTCCAGTTTTTTGTGGCTTATCTGCGGATCGTGCCTCGCGAATATCTTTACTCTTTCATAGCGTTCATCCTCAAGAAGCTGCCTGACAACCTCCGATCCTGTCAGTCCGGTTGCACCAAACACTATTGCCGTTTTTCCCTTCATTCCTGTTGTTTTTAATTGAATCAACAAGTTACTGATAAAAATGTTACGCGGCGGGCCGCCCATGTTTCAAATATTTGAGGGAAACAGAGCATTTTCTTATAAACAAGAAAGAAAAAGCTGAAATTGCCGGACTGCTGCGTTGACCGGCAAGCAGGACCCCGCAACAATATTGAAGGGGGCCACCTCTTCTATGTATATCCAACCCCTACGGGGTTTTCATTGACGCAATCTTCCCCGACCGCAAGGAGATACAAAGCTATAACCTGCAACCCTCCTTCGCTGAAGCTACGGAGGGCGCAGCCGCCGGCCGCCATTTCCTCATACCGCTTACCGCCTACCCGTATAGTGCATTAAACTGCCTATTATGTGTTGATTTGCGCTCAAACGCCTCAAAACATAATTAAAAGTGCAATATAATACCTGAATGTTTGCTATATTGAAAGAAATATCTATATTTGCATAACAAAAGAGCACTACAATGCACTCTGACGACTTGATAAAGATCCTTAAGGAGAGACGGGAGAGCCTGCAGGTCACCCAGGAGACTCTTGCCGAAATGGCGGGTATAGGACTCCGGACTCTGAAGCAGATCGAAAGCGGCACAGGAAATCCAACCCTGTCGACGCTTACGAAAATCGTAGACGTGCTCGGACTGGAGATAATTTTTCAGGTTAAAAAGCCCGGTAACCAACAATGAGGAAGGCAACAGTTTATTATAAGGGCGAAGAGGCGGGAACTCTTACAGCCAACGACAACGGCTCGTTTCTGTTCAGCTATTCCGACATCTGGATGGCTGGTACCGACAAGCCGCCCATAAGTCTCACCCTTCCGAAGTCGGTTCGCGACCACAAGTCCGATCACTTCTTCCCCTTCTTTTACAACATGCTTCCCGAAGGCTCAAACAGGGAGACTCTGTGCCGTATGATGCGTATTGACAGGAATGATCTGTTCGCTCTCCTCCTTGCTGCGGCAGCTGACGACGCAATCGGAGCGGTAACGGTACGAAAAACGGATGATGCCACATGAATCAGCCTTTGATTAAATATTGTCCGGGAACCCTGGCGGCGGGACATCAGACCTACAGTTCCACCTGCCTGCGGAGACTATTCGCCGGAAGGAAGGTGCATCATGTTCTGCCATATGACTCCCCTATCGCAGGCGGATCAGACAGTGACAAATTTCGTGAGAACCTGACCCGGGTATCTATTTCGGGGGTGCAGGAGAAATTCTCACTGCTTCTTGAGAAGAACAGGCTCAGACTGGTTGGTAGAGGAGAACAGGGGAGATACATATTGAAGCCTGTTCCGTCGGGTGTG
This sequence comes from Bacteroidales bacterium, assembly GCA_034004335.1. Classification (GTDB taxonomy): domain Bacteria; phylum Bacteroidota; class Bacteroidia; order Bacteroidales; family VadinHA17; genus SLNP01. Next base: position 33,228 of record JAVEWX010000010.1, read on the forward strand.
AAGCACGCCGGTCAGATGCCTGCCAACGAACACCTCACAATGCAGATTGCCCGGCAGGTATATGGCATAGAGACGGCAGAAAACGCCCTTATCTTCTTCGGAAACGGCGAGCCGGCGTATATCACTCTGCGATTCGATGTTCGCGATGACGGAACCAAACGGGCAGAGGAGGATTTTGCATCGCTTGCCGGCCGGACTCCCCATACTCATGGCGACTGGTTTAAATATACCGGCAGTTATCTCGAACTGTTCGAATTAATGCGAACCTACTTGCCAGCCTGGAGAATCGAGTCTCCAAAGCTATTCAGGTTACTGATTTTCAACTACCTCTTTTCAAATGGTGACGCCCATTTTAAAAACTTCTCGGTACTGGAGACAGAATTTGGTGACTTCAGGCTTGCACCTGCATACGATCTGCTGAACTCGCGTCTTCATATCAACGATACAGACTTCGCCCTCGACGATGGACTCCTTCCCGGAAAGGACCGGAAGCCGGGAATGAGTATCAGGGGGCAGTTTATGCTTCTGGGCGAAAAGGCCTCAATAAGCACCAGATTAATCACATCGGTCTATAACGCAATGCTCACCCGCACCGACATGGTAACCTCAATGACCAACGCATCATTTCTCAGCGACGACTTCAAACGTCATTACCTCGAATCCTACCACTCCCGGCTAAATACCCTTTCGGCACCCTGATCTCCATACCCTATGCACTAAGCTCTGCGCTTTCCCCCTGCTCCCTGAGCCCTGAGCGGGCCACAGGCTCATTCCCTCCATTGGTCAAAAAAATTTGTCTCGTATTGTTTTGGTTACTATCTTTTCATTTTGTTATCGTTCAATTCGTTAACCGTAACTAAAACCCGACAATATGAAAGCCGTTACCATTATTGCCGCCAAATCGCAGAAGGGAGTAACGACCTCTCCCGATACCAATTCTGTCAGGACCTTTTGTCTTTTTACTTTTATCTTTTGTCTTTCCCTATATTCTGCTCCCTCCGCCCTGAGTCAAACCCCGCAGGGCTTCACTTACCAGGCCCTCGCCATGGATGGTTCAGGCGAGCCCATAAGGAACCAGGCACTGCCGGTGCGTATAACCATACAGTCGGAAGCCGGTGGTGGCACCATCTTCTGGCAGGAACTCCACTCATCGGTCTCCACCAATGCATCGGGGATGTTCACACTCGTCGTTGGCTCTGGTGTTAAAGAGGCAGGAACTGCCGAAGCCTTTGCCGATATCGACTGGAGTGTAATCCCAAAATTCATTAAAACGGAAATCGATTACAGCGGCTGGAAGGATCTGGGCTCATCGCAACTCTGGAGCGTACCCTATGCTATGAGAGCATCAGGCATTGCAGGCTCTCTGCCCGCCATTGATGTAACAGGCGCCAGCCGCATAAGCACGCACCTTTTCGATTACCGAAACATTGAAGTCCATAACTATGGTACAGGTAATAGATACGCTTATATTGACCTTCATGGTGATGATTTTTATACTGACTATGGTCTGAGACTCATCCGGTATGATACCGGACAGGATGCCTTATCGAGGCTCCACCATAGGGGAACCGGTTCTCTTCAGATTTTGACCCAGGATGTTGCTCCGATTGATTTTTTAACCACAAATTCTCAGAGAATGAGGATTACAGCCAGCGGAAATATTGGCATTGGAACCATCAGTCCCGCCGACCCTCTGGAAGTGGCAGGAGCTGTCAGAGTATCCAGTGCTCAGGGTCACTTGCGTTTATGGCATGGAAGTTCGTATGGTGTTATGGGAACAGCCAGCAATACCGATCTGAGCCTACGTACTAATGATGTAGACAGGGTCAGGGTTACTAATACAGGTAACGTTGGTATAGGTGCTGCAACCCCCGGGGGCAGACTCTCAGTTCAGACACCTGCGACCTGGGATGACAACACCCCCCTCTTCGAAGTAAAGAACAAACTGGGAGTACCGGTATTTGCTGTTTACAACTACGGCGTCAGAATCCTGGTCGATCATACATATTCCAAAGCCGTGAAAGGCGGATTTGCCATCGGCGGCTTCGATGAGAGCAAGGCCGGTGAGACTGTGACCTTTATGCTGGTCTCGCCCGACAGCATCCGGTTTAACATTAACAACTCCACCGCGAAAGCTGTAAAAGGTGGCTTTGCCATTGGGGGTTTCGATGAATCAAAAGGTCCCATAAATGAGGATTTTATGTACCTGACACCGGAAGGTTCAACGGCAGGGATATCAAATGTAAGACTTGGATTTGAGGCAGGAAAGAATGCTACAGGTGTGCATAACACTTTCATCGGATATCAGGCAGGGTACTCAGATCCTGCAGGTTCAGATGCAGCTGCAAATATTTTTATCGGGGAAAAGGCAGGATTTAACAACAAAGGTGGCCATGAGGTGATTGATGATCCGGTTTTAGGAAAAGTACTCTCTTCCTGGGGTGGTAATAATATTTTTATAGGGTATTATAGTGGTAGTGAAGCATATGGGACTACCGAAATGGGGTATAAGGGTATGAATAATGTAATGCTGGGACATTTTTCCGGCCGCAAACAGACCACTGCCGGTTTGAATGTTTTTCTGGGGAACTATTCCGGCTACAACAATGTACTGGGATCAGCTAATGTTTATATTGGGCATAATGCCGGGTATAATTCTACCGGGGCTTCAAATGTATTTGTTGGTTATGAAGCGGGAAAGAATTTAACTTCCGGAAATAACAATATTTCAGTTGGACTACAAGCTCAGTTACCTAATAACACAGGCAGCAATCAGGTTCGAATAGGAAACAGCTCCATCTCGTATGCCGGGATTCAGGTAGCCTGGACAATTACCTCAGACATTAAGTGGAAGGAGTCTGTCAGGGAGATTGATTACGGTATGGATTTCATCAATAAATTAAAGCCTGTCGATTACATTCGAATAGGTAATGAATCGCGTACCCGTGAAATTGGCTTCATCGCGCAGGATGTGGAGAAGGTTCTGAATGATCTTGGCCTGACTGACGCCGGCCTGCTCAGTAAAACCTCCAAAGGCATTCTGGAACTAAGATATAACGACTTCATTCCCATCCTTACAAAGGCCATCCAGGAGCAGCAGCTAACGATAGAATATCTTGAACAGAGACACAAAACACAGCAAACCGAACTGGAAACACTCCGTGCAGAAATGGAATCAATAAAGGCAATGCTTCTCAAAGAGGTTAAATAGAGATTTGCTGTTGGTATTAATCCGCCCTGCGACCTGCCGACGCTGACTTCGTCAGCTTACACCTTCGCCAAGGCTTCGGTGCACAATGATGGCTGCCAAACCCTGCACCTTGCACCCTGTACCTTGCACCTTGCACCTTGTACCTCCACTCACAGATATCCGTGATCCAAAAAAAATTTATTCACATTTTTTTGGTAATTATCTTTTTGTTGTTTTACTTTGCTTTTCAAAGTACTATATAATTCAGTTATGGAAAAGAGCAGCCAGCACATCGATGACATCAGGTCCATAAAAAGCATAATGTAGCAGTCGACGCGCTTACATTCGCTGAGCGGACTTTCGGGAATAACGGCCGGACTTATCGCCATCGCCGGAGCGGTAGTGTCG
>JAVEWX010000139.1:0-7568 GCA_034004335.1 Bacteroidales bacterium
AACCCCAATACACTCTATTGCATCATTATTTCTCTGCTTCCGCGCCGCAGCCAGTGTTAGAGCAGAAGGGAACACCGAAAAACACCGATTATTCATCTCATACATGTAACATAGCATTGCAACTAACTTGTTTATAGAGATAAGAAAGGTAGCTTTTATCTATTGAATTTGGGTGTTATTGTGGAGGTGGGGGTGAATGATATATGATATGGGTTTTGCATTCATCGAGGGCTATTCGGACGGGGAAGCCTGCAAACTGAAAAAGTACCTGCCGGTTCCACTTTTTGACTTCCCATGAATTACAGGTTGTCGGGTGGCTTATGATATTATATTTTGACCTGATCAACCCTAACCGGTGATACATCGCTTTTAAAAGAACTATTTCCACACAACAAATGGATCTTCCAGTCATCGAATTATTGCTTTCCCGTAACCGACAGTAATTCCAAAGTCACCAGAAACGCACAGTGGTCTGAGGCAACAGTATCGCACAGTACCTCGGAGGAGATCACCTTCCAGCGATCCTTCGGGTAATACATCACATAATCAATCTTCTTTTCAGGCGCATCGGACGGAAAGGTGGGAGAGGGAGACGCCACATCATAGGCCTTGCCCCATTTCTCCTCCAGAATAAGAATCGGGGTGCTTCCAGGCTCTGCATTCAGATCACCGGCAAGAATAACCGGGTATCTCACTCCGGATAACAGCTCATTTACCTTCTTCGCCTGAAGAACCCGGTCTGCCTCGTTACCGGTATGATCAAAATGAGTCCCTATAAAAATCACAGTATCTCCGGCAGGCAATACAGTGGTGACCATCAGAGCAGCCCTCGGTTCGTTACTCCCGGTAAATGGAAGAGAAACGTTCTGCGATGCAATGATACTGTATCTTGATAAAATCCCTTCACCGTATTCACCGCCGTCATAAGGCATCGCCCTGCCAAAAATGGGTGCCCGCTTCGTTCTCCACCCCAGTTCAGTAGCCAGATCATAACCCCGGGCCCTCCTGGTCATAAAATCAACCTCCTGCAGCGCAACAAGATCAGGATCAACTGCTTTTATCACCCCGGCAATGAGATCAAGATCGAAATCTCCCTTCATTGTGGCTCCGTGATAGATGTTAAACGACAATATCCGAACGGTATTCACATTGCCTGAAACTTCCTGGGAGACCGCAGTCCGGACAAGACTCACTGTCAGGAAGAGAATTAATATCAATGACCTGGGATTCATAGGTTCTGCTGGTTTAAAATCAATGATTCCAGAATAATGTTCGTGAAGTTAGCCGATTCCTGGTCAAGCAATGAGCAAGAAAGCTGAATGGCTTTTCAAATTTCAGATCTCTGTTAATTTGTTTTTCCCCTGATTACACATTCTTCTGTATAAATATCTAACCGGTTAACAGCTTCTTTGGACAGCGTATCAGACAGCGACATTGTCAGAAAATGTTTTGCTTAAATCCGGTTTCCATATGCGGAATCTTGGTTTATTTGGTAATTGCCAGGTTTGCAATGTATTTACAGATACATCTCTGATTGGCTCATAAATCATCAAAAGGACTCCTAATCTTCTGGATGCTCTTCTCGGTGACATGTGTGTAAATCTCAGTCGTCTTGCTACTCTTGTGTCCAAGCAATTCCTGGATGTAGCGCAGGTCTGTTCCGGCCTCGAGCAGGTGCGTGGCATAGGAATGACGCAACCCGTGCAGCGTGATCTTTTTTCTGATCCCCGCCCTCGTGCATGCCACCCGGAATATCTTCTCCACACTCGCGGCACTGTATCGGTCTCCCTGCCGCTGACCCTCAAATAAATAAAGCACAGGACGATACCTCTTCAGATAAGAATCAACCAGCTCCACAAGCTTCGGCGAGATCGGTACAATCCTGTCCTTGAATCCCTTTGCCTGCCTGACGCTGAGCAACATCCTGTCTCGGTCAATGTCCTGTGGTTCAAGCATAATGGCTTCACTTCGGCGCAAGCCGCAACCGTAAATGAGGCTGAGTATCACCCGGTGTTTCTCGTTCATCGGTGCAGCCAGAACACGCTTTACCTCATCCTTGCTTAGCACATTCGGCAGTTTGTGACGGGCGCGCGGGCGCGAAAAAGTACCCGGATCGATGGTGTTGCTGCAGACCTCCTTGTAGAACTTCTTTACCGCACTGATGAGCTGGTTCTGATAGGAGTAGCTCAGCCCCCTCGGGAGAACATAGTCATTCACCATTCTTACCAGGTCATCTGCAGTGCATTGCGAGGCCTGACGCGGTGCTACGAACTTCAGGAAGGTCTCCATCATCGAGGTGTATGTGCGGATCGTTGTGTCAGGGAACCTGCGCGATTCGAGCCAGTTGCGGAACCTCGCCAGATCAGCCTGCGCTCCGGCACTTAAAACCGTTTCGCCGATCAGGCTGCCCGTGCCGGAAGAGGCAAATCTGCCCGATTTTGTGCGGTTAGCCCTTTTGCCATGTGAGTTGCCGGAAGTATCCGTACCGGCTGTAGTTGCCACTTTGCCGGGAGTGGGAGAACCGGTGGAAGATGCCTTAGTTCCGGAAGTACTCGAAACTGCCGGAATTGTTGCCCTGCCCAGGTCAGGTGAGTCGGTGGAAGCTGCCTTTGTGCCCGAAGTCTTCGAACCGGCCGGGGGTGCAGGACTGTCTGTCCTATTGTAATAAGCTTCAGTATATGTGCTGCCGTGGTATTCTGCGGATCGCTTGACCGGCACTTCATCCCGCTGAGGAATTACATCCGGGAACTGAAGCGACCTGAGCCTTTCGGCTCGTTCATTCTGCTGCCTTTCCCTCGTCTCCCTGACTCTCTGGACAAGCGTTTGCTTTTTTAAATCTGAATAGTCAACCAGGGCATAGCGACTCAGATTTTTCAGGAGAAATTCAATAACATCAGGTGAGTCAGGTATATGCCAGCAATTCAATCTGTTACTCCATCTGATGCCGGGTAACCTCCTGATTATCTCGATCAACTCCCCGTCATAGGGGAACTTGAGGGCGACACGAATTCCACTGTCGTGCGATACCCTCTCGGCAATGATTGTGGTCATGATATGCAGCGATAATGATTATTTCCACAGTGTAAATTTCGATATATTTTATGAGAAAACCACAGGCTGAAAAAAGTTGGCTGTCTGCAAAGGTCAAACTGAGTCACTATTAATTTCCGGGGTTCTGTTTCCTGAGGATGGTGATACCTGGGTGTGCGTTTCTTGAGTATGCTGTTTCCTGGGTGTTCGTTTCCTGAGGGTACAGTCTCCTGAAGATGATGCCTTCTGACGATACTGTCTCCTGAGGATTCTATCTCCTGAATGAATCTGAGTCTGCCTCTCGCAGGTCTCCTGATGAGGAATCGCGGAGTGAACCGGAGTCTGAACCCCGAAGTGCTTCTGAATCAGAATCACGGAGAGAATCCGAATCATTTCTTCGAAAGGAACCGGATTCCGCTACAGTGGCGGGGGAAGTCCTTCCCTGTCCATTATATGAGGCTTCTGTTGAGGGATCGTCAGGGAGGTTGGCTTTATGGTTTCCTGGCTCTTTTAAATCTGACTGACCTGTTTCCTCAGAATCAGCATCGCGCATAGCTGCCGAATCAGCACCGCGGAGGTTTTCTGAGTCAAATTCCCTCATGTCTGCGGAATCAGCATCACGCATGGCATCTGAGTCGCTATCCCTTAAGGAATCTGAATCTGCAATCATGGCCTTATTTTCTTGATCAAGCAGGGTTGGATAAAATTCGGATCCTTCCCCTGAGGATGGGTTTAAGGGTTATTTCAGTCACCTGAGATGTCGGCATATTGACCATGTAATCAATGTCTTTGAAGATAAGGATGGTGGACAGGCATGATTCTCAGGACTGGGCCCCGTTCAAGCATCAGGTTCTTCTGCCGGAAGAGGCTGCAATAGATACGGTTACACTGGCAATAATAGCTGCCTGAACCTGCCTGATTGTCTGCGCCACGGCGTCTGAAACAGGACTGTCCTTCAGGATTTTTTTGACTTGCATCCTGATCATCTTCAATTCTTCGCGGTCAGTTGAGAGGATCCGCCGCATCCTGCAGGCTTCCACCAGCCCGGCAAGGGCACAGCTTTCGCCGGCATCACCGCGATATACAAGTATATCGTTCTTAAGCTGCCTGATCATGTTGGTCCTGGTGTAACTCTCGGTGAGGTAGCTTCTGCGCCAGGGGATAATTCCCAGCAGCCTGGTCTCATCGATGCGCATTAACCTCTTGGCTGTAAGTCCAGTCCGTATCTGATTCAGGTACCCGGTGTATCGAAAGGCCAGTTTACGAACCCAGTATCCGGCCTTCCTCGGCTTTGTAGATTCTGTTATCATACGGATCACCTCGCTCTTCACCGGATCAGCTGGTGTATTTCCGGGTCTTGGGATAATGCGCCCGTTTTCCATCCCTAACCTCCCGTCAAGAAGGAGGTCGAGCAGTATGGCGCCTGCCAGGCCATACCGGAAATACTGCCTGGAAACAATGAGGCGACCTTTCTCCGGATGATGCGCAAGGATGAGGAACTTTTCGGATGTATTGAGTGACTTTTCCATACAGTAAAGATAATCACCCAAAGTGAGGTTTAAAGCAGATGGTTTTTATAATAATCTGGTCATTCCCTGGCACCCTGGTGACCTACCCTCGGTTGAGAAAGGAGGGACCTCGGACATCTTTCGTATTGTAACCTGGCACCTATTTGGCGGAGAATTTTCGATGAGGTAATGGTGAAGGCAGGTTCCGGCTAGATTAAAGGTCAGGTAATAATCTTAACATAGTCAGGCCTTATTACCGCTTTATGCGTATGAGGAAGAGGAATTAATATATATGGTTTTTATCGCAAAATATCATTGATTATCAATTTGTTATAGGCAAATTAATTTGAATTGGACATACAACTTCGTACCGTCAGTCACATGGATAACAGGGAAACTGAAAGCGTGGGATGAACGACTTTCACTGACTGACAGAAGATGTAAAATGCAAACATCCTAATTTACTAAATATTATTTAACGAAACAAGGAATCATGCCGGAAAACATAAGAATCTTCAGATCAGACAGGCCCTGCCAGGGGAATGGAGCCAGGGCAAATGAGACCGGTCAAATTAAAGGTTGAGTGATGCCGCGAACAGATCGGCCAGAGGAGTAGGTCAGGGTCCGGGATACCACCAGTTGGATTATGGGGAAAATCCAGGGGCAGGCATACCGCCGGCCGGCCGGGTTGATGCTGATTATACCTAACCGGCACACCGGATGAAGGTCAGGGCAGACATACCGCCGGCCGGGTTAATGCTGATTAAACCAAACCTGCAAATCCCATGAAGGCAAGGGCAAGAATACCTGCGGTGACCAGCGAAATGGGCACTCCCTTCATCCCGGCAGGGATGTCGGCAAGCTCCAGCTGCTCGCGGATACCGGCCATGATCACAAGCGCAAGACCGAAACCAATGGCGGTGGCGCCTCCGTAAACAACTCCCTCCAGCAGGTTATAATTCTTCTTGATCACCAGGATAGCAACACCAAGAACTGCACAGTTAGTGGTGATAAGAGGAAGAAAAATACCCAGCGACTGATACAACGGCTGACTGATCTTCTTCAAAATGATCTCCACCATCTGCACAAGCGCGGCAATAACCAGGATGAAGGTTATAGTCTGCATGAAGGTGATGCCGAGGGGTATCAGCACATATGTGTGAATCAGGTATGTAACCATAGTGGCAAGCACAATCACAAATACAACTGCACCTGACATACCGATTGCCGTGCTCACTTTGTTAGAGACTCCCAGGAAGGGACAAACACCCAGGAACTGGGCCAGCACAACGTTGTTGACGAAAATTGCCGATATAATGAGAAGTATATATTCCATTTCCTGTCCTCCCTATGCTTTGTTGATCTTGTTCACAATGGCTATCAGGTACCCCAGGGCAATGAACGCACCGGGCGCAAGTATAAACACCAGGATGCCGTCGCCCTCAATGAACTTGAAGCCTCCAATGGCACCACTGCCAAGTATCTCGCGAACTGCACCAAGCACCCCGAGCGCCCCGGTGAAACCAAGCCCCATCCCGGCTCCGTCGACAAACGACGACCAGACGGTATTCTTGCTGGCAAACGCCTCGGCACGGCCAAGAACAATACAGTTCACCACAATCAGCGGTATGAATATCCCCAGAGTCTCGTATAAGGAGGGTACGAAAGCCTGCATCACCTGGTCTACAATAGTCACGAATGTTGCTATGACCACGATGAAGGCAGGTATACGGACTTTGTCGGGGATCACATTCTTCATCATCGCAATGACGACATTGGATCCGAGCAGCACGAAGGTGGTGGCCAGACCCATCCCGAACCCGTTCAGGGCAGAGGATGTAGTGGCGAGGGTGGGACATGTTCCCAGTACCAGCACCAGGATCGGGTTTTCCTTCAAAAATCCCTTGGTGAAATTCTTCATCTGACTCATTTCAGACCTCCTTCCTCAGGTATATTCATATGACTCATATCATAATTCCCGCCGTAAAGTTCCTGCTGGCTCATTTCAGACCTCCTTTCTCAAATGTGTTGTATGCTCTCTGGACACCGTCACAGAAAGCCCTTGAACTGATTGTTGCAGCGGTGATTGCATCGACCTGACCTCCGTCCTTCTTAACCTTCAGGGTGAACGCAGCAGGATCCTTCCCCTTGAACTGATCCTTGAACTCTGGCTTCTCCGGTGTCCCCTCGGGAACCATCTTCGTCCCGAGTCCCGGCGTCTCCTTCTGCTCGAGGACGTTAACATTGTATATCGCGCCGTCAGGCGTAAATCCTACCATAAACCCGATGTAACCGCTGAAACCGTTATTCGTATATGATTTAACTGCATATCCGACAATCTCTTCGCCGTTCTTTGCGGGGTAAACCTCCAGCGAATCGCCTTCGCCGGTAGGCAGAAGGAACATCTCGTCATTGGGGTTATTTGTAAATTCGGGAACCACCTGCTTGATGGCCTCGATCTTCTTGCTGAGCAGCGCTGCGGCTATCGGCTCCTTTGTCATCTCATAGACAAAACCCAGTGCGGCCGAGGCGCCAAGCGAAATAAGTGTCAGTGAGAGAACCATGTTCCTCAGCGTCGATTCCATCTTAGCCATGCTTCACCTCCTTTCCGAACCTCTTCGGTTTGATGTACTTATTGAGCAGCGGCACAACCGCATTCATGATCAGGATTGCAAACGAAACGCCCTCGGGATACGCTCCCCAGGTCCTGATCAGCACCGTGATTATCCCGATCCCGATACCGTATATTATCATTCCCTTTGCCGTCATCGGCGAAGTGACATAGTCGGTTGCCATGAATATCGCGCCAAGCATGAGACCACCGGTCAGCAGGTGGAAGAGGGGATCGGCATATTTCGTGGGATCAACACCCCAGAGGATGCCCGTGAAGACGGCAACTGTAACCAGTATTGAAACGGGAATATGCCATGTGATTATCTTTTTCCAGAGCATGTAGAGCCCGCCGAGGATGAGTGCCATGGCGGCGACCTCGCCCATTGAGCCTCCCATGTAACCGTAGAAGAGCTGCAT
>JAVEWX010000140.1:0-7510 GCA_034004335.1 Bacteroidales bacterium
ATTAGATTAACAAGTCAAAATTAGGAAAAATTTACCGCCGATAGCCTGCCATCTCAATGAAAAGTTTTCTTAGATTTGAGATCATGCAATAGAACCCTGACAATAAACACCGTATGAAATCTCTTTCTATCCCCGCCATAGTCATAGCCCCGGCATTGGTAATTGCCTTACTATCATGTAATTCGGTCAACAACAATAAACATCCCAACACCATTACCACTCTCAACCTTGAGGCTGCCATTGATGATGTAAGGGACATAAGACTCTCTGAAATAGCCGGGGAAATAAGGCACATTCCACTGGAAACCCGGCCTGATGCACTTATTGGAGCCCGTTCCGGGCAGGGTATCATTCCGGCCGGGCAATATCTTCTTGCACCACAGGCAAGGAATCCGCTGATGGTCTTCGCAGATGATGGCAGGTTCATAAGGTCAATAGGTTCTATCGGCCGGGGCCCCGGAGAGTACTCTGCCGAATACTATGTTGTATGGTGCGAGGCTTCTGAACACCTGTTTATTAAAAACAACTACGGTGGCAACATTTATGAGTATGATCTGGAAGGGAACTTCATAAAATCATTTGAAACCGAACAGCAACTCCTTGTCTTTGAGGCTCTCGGGAATGGAATGTTCGTTGGTGCGTTGTCGCTTTTTTTTGAAGCCGACACCCTGGGCTATAATTATATTCTGTTCGATAACACCGGTAAAACGATTGAGAAATACCGAATCCCCGGCAATGCCATTGTCGACCTGGCAGGGCCCGGCAGTCCTCAGCGGCAGGCGTTGATTGTCCAGCCGAGAATTTTAAGAACCCCTGATGGCGTTAACATCATTACCAACCGCAACGACACCCTTTTCAGTGTAAATAAAAGCGGGCAATTCCATCCGGCACTAACATGGGAAAAGGGAAAGTATAAGCCTGATTTCCCGTCCTACCTTTCAACTGATAAAACTATAGAAGGGGTAACCGGTTTCATAAATATCATCAGTATTACGGAAACCAGCAGTTTTATTTTCATCCTGTATACCCTTGATGGAACACAGGGCAGGCTTCTTTTCAACAAGAAGGATGGAGATATCTTCAGAATCGGCAATGTAATAAACGATATAGATGGAACGGTTCCGGGGATGCCCGGATTAATTCAGTACGGAAATGAAATCACTTTAATGACAGGACCTCAGGCCTTAAAGAAAAACCTTTTATCGGGAACCTATGATTCCGAAGCTGTGAAATATCCCGATCGCAACAGGGCCTTCCGGGAAATGGTGGAATCGCTGACCGATAACAGCAATCCGGTTGTGACTACAATAATGTTTCGCTGATCCCGGGGGCAGCAGCTATATAGCCTCTTTTTTTGATGATCTGACGTAGGCTGCATTGCGGAACCGCAGTGCCGACCACATGTCGTCCACATTCACCTGGCTAACCCTGCGGAAACCCTTCTCCTCGAGAGGCTCCCAGCCGTGATCGCGGTCGATGTCGGTACGTATGATCTTGGCGCTTTTTTTCGGATAGACGAACCACAGCACCCCGTCGGCCGACAGATTGTGAAGAACAACAGGTGCAAGGTTCCTTACATCTGTGCGGTTGCCCGTAAACGCTATCATGAAATCGTAAAGAAAGCGCTGGTCTATTGTTCTGTCAGCCTGAACTCCCGGAAGCTTGTGCTTCAGTCGCTCAAAATACTCGTTGGGAGCGTTGATAATGGCTATCCGGTTCTGTCCCCGGAACCTGAGTTTCCTTATAATACCTTCCATTTACCCCTAAACTGATACTCAAATGTAACATTATATAAACTTAAAAACCAAACTTTCCGGTACTGTTAACATTGCCAGTACGCACCTCGTCGTCATGAATAATCTGTAAAACAGATACATATGACAGAGGTTTTTTTTCCCTGCCCTGTTGTTTAAATTCACATCATAACCTCTTCTTCATCTTAGCTCTTATCCAGGCTGCCTTTACCCCGTACCGACCCGTCAATATGTCAATAGTGAAGAACCAGCAACTCCTCGTACGTCACTATGCCATTACGCCTTATACGTCACGTTACAACCCTAAACCCAGAACTCAAAACCAAATACCATGTACCTTGCACCTTGCACCTTGCACCTTTTTTTATATCTTTGCATTATCAAACTATGGGGTGCCTTAATAATACGGGCTGAGATCATACCCTTACAACCTGATCCGGATAATGCCGGCGGAGGGAAAGAGTATCAAACGATCAGCTATCCCGACAACCTCATTTTTTGAAACACTTTGTGTTAAACTTAATGTTCAAAAGATGAAGAAGTTACGAATGAAACAAATGACTGCGGCTCTGCTTCTGAGCCTGGCGACGGTGACTGTTGTGGCCCAGCGCGCCACCGTTTCAGGCACCATTACCGGTGAAGACGGACTGCCTCTTCCGGGGGCTGCCGTCGTTGCCGTGGGAACACTGGGCGGTACGGCTGCCGGCATTGATGGCCGCTACCTGCTGACACTGGGTCGCGACGGCACCTATGAAATAAGGGTATCGTTTATCGGATACCGGCCGGTAACGGCTACCGTCGAGGTGAGGGGTTCTGTCACTGCCGACTTTGAGATGCAGCCTGTTGCCATCCCGGCGGCAGAGGTTGTGGTAAGCGCCACGCGGGCGGGCAACCGTACTCCCGTGACCTACAACACCATCAGCGGGGAGGAGCTTAAGCGCAGCAACTTTGGTGCCGACATACCCTTCCTGCTGTCGATGACGCCCTCGCTGGTAGAGACCTCCGAGGCGGGTAACGGCATCGGCTACACCGCCATGCGCATACGTGGCTCCGATGCCAGCCGCATCAATGTCACCATCGACGGCATTCCCCTTAACGATGCCGAGTCGCAGCAGGTCTTCTGGGTCGATCTTCCCGACTTCGCCTCGTCAGTTGAGAGCATACAGGTGCAGCGCGGGGCAGGAACCTCGGGTAACGGGGCCGGGGCCTTCGGGGCTTCGGTCAATATGCAGACTGTCAGTCCGGGCGCTGAACCCGTTGCCTCGGTAATGACTGGCCTTGGTTCCTTCAACACCTTTAAGCAGAGTGCTGTTGCCGGTACCGGGACTATCAGAGACCGGGTGTCGCTGCTGATGAGGTATTCGGGACTGAGGAGTGACGGCTATGTGCGGCACAGTGGTTCCGACCACCGGTCGATGTATGTGACGGGGGTGTACACCGCGGGGCGGTCGAGGCTGAAGGCGAATGTGATTATTGGCGAGGAACAGACGGGTATCAGCTGGTATGGTGTGACGCCCGAGATGATGGAGATTGACCGGCGATACAACCCGGCCGGTGTGTACAACGATGCCGGGGGTGTTGAGCGCTACTACGAGAACCAGACCGACAACTACTGGCAGAACCATTATCACCTGATATTCAGCCGCAACATGGGGCGGGGGCTGTTGCTGCACACGGCGGCGCACCTTACCGATGGCAAAGGGTATTATGAGCAATACAAGGAGGACCGTCAGCTTTCAGAGTTCGGGCTGCCGCCTGTGGAGATCGGGGGTGAGGTTTTCAACAGTTCCGATGTTATTCATCGCAAGTGGAATGACATCAGGTTTTACGGTGTTACCTGGGCCCTGAAGTATGATGGCGGCGGTACTGATGCTGCCATTGGAGGAGCGGTTAACAGGCACGACGGTGACCATTTCGGCAAAATGATATGGATGCAGTATCCGGGCAATACTCAAAGCGGATATGAGTGGTACCTCAACAATTCCGTAAAGGATGAGTTCAACATTTATGGCAAGGTGAACCGGATTCTGCTCCCGCGGCTCAGCGCCTATGCCGATATGCAGATGAGGCTGATATCATACCATATGGCCGGACCCGATGACAACCTGCTGCTGCTTGACCAGGAGCACCAGTTCAGGTTTTTCAATCCTAAGGCAGGCCTGTATTACACACCTGCGCCGGGGCATGACCTGTATGCGTCGATGGCCGTTGCCCACCGTGAGCCCACCAGGGCCAACTACAAGGATGCCGTCGGTGATGACCAGGCGACACCTCGGCCCGAGAGGCTCATCGACTTAGAGGCGGGATATTCCCTCCGGTCGGCGACAGCAAGCCTTAATGTGAACCTGTATTACATGCTTTACCGCGATCAGCTGGTTCCCACCGGCGAGCTCAGCAATGTGGGGTATCCTATCATGACCAATGTATCTGACAGTTACCGTGCTGGTATTGAGTTTGTTACTGCATTGCGGCCTGTGGAGTTCCTCGAGTGGAACATGACTATTACCCTCAGCCGCAACAAGATCCGGGACTTTGTGGAGTACTATATCGACTACAACACCAGCGACTGGAGTGAGGAGTACCGTTCGCGCGAGCTGGGTCTGGTTGACATTGCCTACTCACCTTCCGTAACAGGCGCCAGCGAGCTGGTTGTCAGGCCCTTTCCGGCGGCTGAGCTGAGACTGTCGGGCAAGTATGTCGGCAGTCAGTACTTCGACAATACCATGAGTGATGCGAGGAAGCTGGATCCATATTTCGTGTCGAATGCGGTGGCCTCGTACCGGTTTGCATTCAGGGGTATGAAGGAAGCTGTGGTGAGTCTGGCGGTGAACAACCTCTTCAACAGCATGTATGTGAGCAATGCCTACGGCGGCAACTGGTATGAGGATGGGGATGAGCAGACCTGGGCATATTACTTTCCCCAGGCCGGTATAAACTGGATGGTACGGATGGGACTGACATTTTGATAACGGCATGGGGCATGGGGCATGGAGCATGGGGCATGGAGCATGGAGCATGGGGAATACGATTAAATTGATACAAATGAATATTTTTAATCCTTTTATCTTTTGCTTTTCTTTATGCGCCGTAGCTTTATCGAAGGCTGCGCCTTTTACGCCTTTTACGCCTTTTACACCTTCTACACCTTCTACGCCTTTTACGCCTTTTACGCCTTTTACGCCTTCTACGCCTTTTATGCCTTTTACGCCTTTTACGCCTTCTACGCCTTCTACGCCTTTTACGTCAGCTCCAAACGAAGCCCTGAACCGAGACCGGCAACAGCCGGTTGAGCTCACGACCGAAGGGAGTAACCCTGAACCCTGAACCCTGAACCCATGACCAACCTTCTGCCCTGGATTACCGGACACTGGCTTGAAATTTTCGGCGCTTTGACCGGGATAATCTATGTTTTCCTTGAGATACGGCAGAACATATGGTTATGGCCCGTGGGGATTGTCACCTCCTCTGTTTACATAATAGTCTTCTTCACCAGCAAGTTTTACGCCGACATGGGACTGCAGGTGTACTATCTGGTCATAAGCTTCTACGGCTGGTATGCCTGGCGCCACGGCACCCGCAATCCCGGACCCTGCACCCGGAACCCTGAACCCGGAACCCTGAACCCGGAACCCTGCACCCTGAACCCTGAACCCGGAACCCTGAACCCGGAACCCTGCACCCGGAACCCGGAAACCCTGCATCCTGCCCGTACTCCCCTTCCTCTTGCCCTGAAGCTGGCTGCGGGGTATGTGGTGCTGCATGCCACTATGTGGTATCTGCTTGCAAACCATACCGATTCGCCTGTTGCCGGATGGGACTCGTTCACAACAGCCCTGTCGGTGATAGCGACCTGGATGCTGGCAAGGAAGTACATTGAGCACTGGATTATATGGATCGTGGTCAATATTGTCTCAATGATTCTCTATATTTACAAGGGTTTATATCCCACTACCGCCCTGTTTTTGGTTTACACGGTTATGGCTTTCGCAGGGTACCGTGAGTGGCGGAGTGATATTGCCAGCGGAGAGTAGTGTTTTGGTTGATGGTAACGAATCTAAAATACGGCAGGGTTGTTATACTGGCTGACGGGGAATACCCCCGGCACGGGGTTCCGCTTAAAGCCCTTAATGAGGCTGATTTCATCGTTTGCTGTGATGGGGCAGCGGCGGCACTGGTGGCACACGGACTGGTTCCCGGCCTGATAATCGGCGATCTCGACTCCGTTGAAGCCGGTATCGCAGAGAGGTACAGCGACCGGATTGTAAGGGATACCGACCAGGAGAGCAATGATCTTACCAAGGCTGTGAGGTGGTGCAGCAGTCGAGGTATCAGCTCGGTTGAGATTGTTGGGGCGACGGGCAGGCGTGAGGATCATACGCTGGGTAACATATCGCTGCTGGCAGATTACGGCAGGATGCTTAATGTCAGGATGCTTACCGACACCGGGGTGATTTTTCCGGAGTATGGAAGTTGTTCTGTTGCCACGGCGCCGGGACAGTGTTTTTCGGTTTTCTCTCTCGACGGCGGCGTCAGGCTTACGGCCACCGGGTTGCAGTATCCTGTCAGCGACCTGTTGCTGGGCAGCTGGTGGACCGCCACCCTGAACACCGCCACCGGCAGTCGGGTTGAATTGCTCCTCTCCCCTGCCCGGCTCATCATCTACCTTGGCCACCTGTAACCATTCCTTAAATCAGGACGCCGGTCACCGATTACCGATTACCGATTACCGACCACCGATTACCGATTACCGATTACCGATTACCGATTACCGATTACCGACCACCGACCACCGATTACCGATTACCGACCACCGATTACCGACCACCGATTACCGGTCAAATCACCTTGCGGGCCATTCGGCCCGTCTATGGCCTTGGATTTTTCTTTGGTTACTTTGACTCCGTCGAGCTCCTCAGCCAGGTGCCGTTATCGACCTCCGGTCAAAAAACTTTCAAAAATCTTCGTCGGTTCTTTGTATCAAGACAAAGAAAGTAACGGATATTTCATAAATTTGATTGCAATACATACGCGGGCCCCAAAAAAGCCTGTAAGGCCCATTATATGAGGCTGATGTTGTTAGCTCCCCCTGTGACTGACGGGGCGATCGCTTGCCCGGAAGCGACCGGAAGTCCTTATCACAGTCATAAAAATGTGTTTCTGACAATTTTTATTTACTTTAGCGATATATGAACATGAACAGGATAGCCAGGTTTATTGAGAAGGGTATAGTATATGCCCTGATACTGATGATGGCAGGTATTCTCATACTTGCAACCATCGAGCTTGGCTATTTCCTCTTCAGGAATATCATTACCTCCGAGTACCTGCTCATCGATCTCGATGCCCTGATGGATCTTTTCGGGGTTTTTCTGCTGGTGCTGATAGGCATTGAGTTGCTTGACACCATCAAGGTTTACCTGCGCCGCAACGTCGTTCACGTCGAGGTGGTGGTGCTGGTGGCCATAATAGCCCTGGCCCGCAAGGTGGTGGTGTTGAAGATTGAGGAGATGGAAGGAATTACTATTCTCGGCATTGGTGTGCTGATAGTAGCCCTGTCGGTCGCTTATTACCTTATCAAGAAAGCCGGCCTCATGGTGTGTGACATGGGTGACGACGAGCCGATAGCGAAAGGTCCGGAGGAGGCAAAATAGTAATTTTTCCGGGGAACCCGGGGTTCCCGCAATATTGTAACGCTCGCTGCATTGTAATGAAGAAACGTATTGTACTGGTACGTCGCGATATTGACGGTAAAAGCA
>JAVEWX010000141.1:0-7510 GCA_034004335.1 Bacteroidales bacterium
ACCTAAACGCTGGTAAAAGGCTCTGTTTCTGACAGGGGGGAAGTCTTAATCTCAGTTTTTTCCTCCCCGGCCATCATGGCAATTTCGGAAGTTGTATCCCTGCCGGTTCTGAAAAAGAGGACCGAGGATATTACGAGAACCAGGAGAACTGCCGCTACCCCTGAGTAAAACATTCTCATTTTCCTTACCGGTTTTGCAGAGACCAGTACATCAAGCTGTTCAAGGTCGAGACGGACCTCTTCACTGTCGATAAGGGATAGTCCTTCCGCTGCATCTTCAGCAAAAGGATCGCGCTGCAACTCCTTTTCAAAGGCGTTGCGTTCGCTGTTTGTCATCTCCCCGGCAAGATAGCGGAGGAGATCATCCCGGCCCGTTCCCTTTTTTTCAGTACCTGACATTTTTACCCTCCAGGCAGATTTTTAAGTTTCTCTTACCGTTCTGCAGCAGGCTTTTTACCTTTTTCTCGTCAGCTCCAAGCCTCTCTGCAATCTCGCGGTAACATTTGTTCTTATAGTAGAAAAGCTCTATCGATTCCCTCTGCAGCCCTGTAAGTTTTTCGATACACTCCCTGAGCGCAGTGTCGGTTTCGATGCCTTCCCTGTCAACAGGATGCAGAATTGCCTCCGATTCCATAAAAATTTCGTTGTCGGTGGCCCATTCCTCAAATTTTGACCGGTCGGCGGCAGCCGATCTCAGCTTCATAAGGCAATGGTTCCTTGTCACCACATAAAGCCACGCCCTGAAATTATCGGGGCTGTGCTTCCCCGGTTCCGAGGCCATCTTTTCAAAGATGTTCATAACGGCATCCCTCGATTCTTCCCTGTTTCGCAGGTACTTAAGGCAAACACCGTAAACCAGGTGCATATACCTTGAATATAGTTCTCCAAGCGCCTTCAGGTCGCCTCCGCCATTGAATCTGGCGAGCAATTCCCCGTCTGAGAGTTCCCTGTCATTTTTGCGGAGTATCCTTAAAGGCATGAAATTCAGATTGATCAGTTCGTAAGCCAGACATAAAAATAGTTAATTCTGTACTTACCCTGCTTTTTTTTATGGAATTATTCATCCAGCAGCATCATGTTGATGTAAACCAACTTAAAAACAATTCATCATGAAAAGTTTAATGATAATGACAGTAATGCTGGCGCTGCTCACGGTGCCGGCGACGGCGCAGAACCGTAATATAAGTGGTGTGGTCACCGATGAAAGCGGCATGCCCTTTCCCTTTGTGAACGTTTATCTTGAATCAGACAGGTCGGTCGGAACCCTGACCGATGAGAAGGGCAGCTACCGCATCACGGTTCCCGATAAATCGACGCTCGTCTTTGCTTTCGTCGGCTACAGGGATAAGAAGGTAAAGGTTGGCAGCTCCGATATTCTGAATGTTGTGATGGAACCTGTCGTCAGGATAGTCGATGAGGTTATTGCCGTCGCATATGCTGAACGTAACAAATCGATGGCTGCAGGGGCTATGGAGAGAAGGTCGCAGCCGGCCGTTTACCACGACATGTGGTATTCCCGCCCCGAGAACAGGGAAGACTATGCGAGGATCAATGAAAGTGGTTTTCGCAACGTTGTGACCAGTCCCCTTTCAACATTTTCGATCGATGTCGACAATGCCTCCTACTCAAATGTAAGGCGGTTCATAAACAACGGGCAGCTGCCTCCGGCTGATGCCGTAAGGATAGAGGAGATGATCAACTACTTTTCCTACAATTATCCACAGCCTTCGGGGGCACATCCCTTTTCTGTCTACAGCGAGGTTGCTTCCTGTCCCTGGAACCGCAATAACCTTCTTCTCCACATCGGCCTTAAGGGGCGTAACATTGACAAGAGCGAACTTTCTCCTTCCAACATCGTTTTTCTCATCGATGTGTCAGGTTCCATGGATTCGCCCAACAAGCTTCCGCTGCTTAAGTCAGCCTTCAGGATGCTTGTAGGCGAGCTCCGTCCTGTTGACAGGGTAGCCATCGTGGTTTATGCCGGGGCTGCCGGGGTGGTTCTGGAATCGACTCCCGGTAACAGGAAAGAGGTCATAAACAGTGCACTCGAACGTCTTCATGCAGGTGGATCGACGGCAGGAGGTGCCGGACTGAAACTCGCCTACCAGGTTGCCGGCAGACATTTCATCGACGGGGGAAACAACCGTATAATTCTTGCCACTGACGGTGACTTCAACGTTGGTGCATCGAGTAACTCAGAAATGGAAAGGATGATAGAGAGGGAGCGTGAAAGGGGTATCTTCATGACCGTTCTGGGTTTCGGCATGGGCAACTACCAGGATTCGAAGATGGAGATCATCGCTGACAAGGGCAATGGCAACTATGCATATATCGACAACATCCAGGAAGCCCGCAAGGTTCTTGTTAAGGAGTTCGGGGGAACGCTGTTCACTATTGCCAAGGATGTCAAGTTCCAGATAGAGTTCAATCCCGCTAATGTTGCTTCATACAGGCTCATAGGCTATGAAAACAGGCTTTTGAACGATGAGGATTTCAACGACGACCGTAAGGATGCCGGTGAAATGGGATCAGGGCATACCGTTACGGCACTTTATGAGATCGTTCCGGCAGGTTCAGGCCCGGTTAATCCCGGTGTGGATCCTCTGAGGTATCAGAGGCAGGTTGCTGCTGCCGCATCGGCGCGTGATGAACTTGCAACCATCAAGATGAGATATAAAGATCCGGCGGGCTCTGAAAGCCGGCTTTTTGAGGAGGTTGTCAGGAGGGGAGAAAAGAGCTTTGAGAGAAGCAGTGAGGATTTCAGGTTTGCTGCCTCGGTGGCCGGCTTCGGGATGATGCTTCGCGACTCGGAATTCAGGGGTGACCTCAGCTACAGGGGGATTGTTGAGATGGCCTCCGCCGCCAGGGGCGAAGACGAGGAGGGTTACAGGGCAGAATTTATAAGGCTGGTCTCGTCGGCTTCTGCACTGACTGCACACAAACATTAAATTTGTACCTTGCGACCTGTAATATTACAGGGATGAAAACAGGGTCACATAATATCATTGCAGCACTTCTTACAGGAGTGCTGCCTTTTTTGTTTCAGGCTGCTGAAGCGGGGGCACAGACAGTGGTACCCGGCATTAATAAGCTCACTGGTTATGTAAACCCCTTCATCGGCACCCGGGAGATGGGGCATACCTTCCCGGGCGCCGTAGTTCCCTTCGGGATGGTACAGCTCAGTCCGGATACCGACACTGTGCCCTATGCCGTCAATGGCCGCTACAATGGTGAGGTGTACCGCTACTGTGCAGGCTACCAGTATAATGACAATACCATCGTTGGGTTTTCGCATACCCATTTCAGCGGAACCGGCCACAGTGACCTGGGCGATTTCCTGTTGATGCCCACAACAGGACCGGTTAAACTGAATCCGGGAACGGCCGACAATCCTGAAAGCGGCTACCGCTCGAGGTTCAGTCATGAAAGAGAGGCCGCCGAACCGGGTTATTACAGGGTGATGCTCGACGATTACAGCATACTGGCCGAGCTGACGGCAACCACACGGGCCGGTATGCATCGATATACCTTCCCGGCCACCGGGGAGGCAAACATAATACTTGACATGAACCATGGCATCTACAACTATGACGGCAAGGTGCTATGGTCATACGCACGCGTTGAGAATGACACACTCGTCACCGGTTACCGCATAACCCGGGGGTGGGCAAGGACCAATTACCTTTACTTCGCTATGACCTTTTCAAAACCTGTTGCCTCTTACGGGTTCAGGGACAATAAGCCTCCTGTTTACGGGGGATTCTGGAGGAAGTTCAACCAGGGGGTTAACTTCCCGGAAATGGCGGGGGAGGATGTGCGTGCCTGGTTCAGGTTCTCGACTGAGGAGGAGCAGGAAATCATCGTCAGGTTCGGATTGTCGGCAGTAAGTACTGAAGGAGCCCTCATGAACCTTTGCAGTGAGATACCAAACAATGATTTCGACAGGGTACGCAGGGAGGCTTCCGACAGATGGGAGAAGGAGCTTGGCAGGCTTGTCATAAGGGCTGATCACGAAAGGATGGTAAATTTCTATACATCACTGTATCATGCATTCATAAGTCCCGTTGAATATATGGATGTTGACGGAAGATACAGGGGTGTGGATCACAATATCCACCAGGCGGAAGGCTTTACCAACTATACCGTGTTCTCGCTGTGGGACACCTACCGTGCCCTTCACCCCCTGCTTACGATCCTTCAGCCCGGTCGCACTTCCGATATGGTCAGTTCGATGCTTGCCCACAGTGAGCAGAGCGTGCATGGAATTCTGCCCGTATGGTCGCACTTCGGGAACGAGAACTGGTGTATGATTGGTTATCATGGTGTATCAGTTGTTGCCGATGCATGGCTCAAGGGAATCAGGGGCTTTAATCCGGCTAAGGCCTTTGATGCCTGCCTCCGTTCATCGGCCTATGAGATCTATGATGGCACGGCTGATTACATGGTGAAGGGCTATGTACCTTTCGACGTGAACAGGTACGGAGCCTCCATTACACTTGAATATGGCTACGACGACTGGGCCATTGCACGGTTTGCGGAATCGCTGGGCCTTAAGGAGCACGCCAAGGCTTATTATAGCAGGGCCGCGGCCTACCGTAACCTCTATGACCCGGCGACGGGTTTCATAAGGCCGAGGCTGGCTGACGGCAGCTGGAAGGAACCCTTCGACCCGCTGCACACCTCGGGTGAGGGGTTCATTGAGGGCAATGCATGGAACTACTCTCTTTATGTGCCTCACGACATCAGGGGGCTTGCCGGTCTTGCCGGCGGTGCGGCGAAGATGGAGGCATACCTCGATTCAGTGTTCACGATGGAGCTGCCCGATCGTTACTTCGCAGAAACCGAAGATATTACCAGGGAGGGTATACTTGGAAATTATGTTCACGGCAATGAGCCCGGCCACCATATAGCCTATATATATAATTATATAGGTAAGCCCTGGAAAACCCAGTATCAGGTTCACAGGATTGTGAACGGGATGTATGCCAACCGTCCCGACGGACTCTGCGGCAATGATGATTGCGGCCAGATGTCAGCCTGGTATATTTTCAGCAATCTGGGTTTCTATCCCGTGGCTCCCGGCACCAACCAGTATGTAATCGGCAGTCCATGCGTCCCCTATGCTGAGCTTAGACTGGAAAACGGTAACACTTTTGTCATCAGGGCCGAAGGGCTGGACGACAGGAATATATATATACAGAAAGCTGTCCTTAACGGGAAAGAGCTCGCCAGGACATGGATAACACATGAAGAGCTTATGAACGGCGGAGAGCTGGTATTCACGATGGGCAGCAGGCCTGCACGCAGATGGGGTACAGGGGATGACGGCGCTCCCTACTCTATGACAGGGCGTTGAGCGTAAGGAGATTCAAAGATTCAAAGATTCAAAGATTCAAAGATTCAAAGATTCAAAGATTCAAAGATTCAAAGATTCAAAGATTCAAAGATTGGCTGAGAAGGAGTGTTGAGGCTGGTCTCATCAAAGCCACAGGAATAAAAAAAGCGTTCCGGCTTCCCGGAACGCTTTTCCTTTACAATAAACACTATGTATCAGATTTGTTCTATACCAGTTTTACGTTTACTGCATTCAGGCCTTTTTTACCTTCGGTGAGTTCGAATTCTACCTCGTCGCCTTCGGTAATGCGGTCTTTAAGACCCGTGGAGAGTACGAAATACTCCTTGCCGGTTTCTTCATCCTTGATGAAACCGAAACCTTTTGATTCATTGAAGAATTTAACTGTTCCTTTGTTCATGGTGTTGATTAATGATTATTACTCCGCAAAGGTAAAATAATTATTTGAATTTCGTCATTCTGGGCATAATAGTTGTCAAATTGTTCTGCCCGGGTATTTTACCAGGGCATGCGCCAGTGTCTCCATGGCATTTTTAAGATCCTCTATTTTAAGAACATATGCAATACGGGCCTCGTTCCTGCCGCTGCCGGGAGTGGAGTAAAAGCCCGATGCAGGGGCTATCATGACAGTCTGATTTTTATACTCAAAGTCTTCGAGGAGCCATTGTGCAAACCTGTCGGCATTGTCAACCGGAAGCTTTACAACTGTGTAGAATGCCCCCCTGGGTTTCGGACAGTATACGCCGGGCATCTGGTTGAGCGCCTCAACCATATAGTCGCGCCGGGCAATGTATTCATCATACACATTCCTGAAATATTCCGCTGGAGTGTCGAGGGAAGCCTCTGCCATTATCTGCCCCAGTCCGGGAGGACTCAACCTTGCCTGGGCAAACTTGAGGGCTGTAGAAACCACCTCACAGTTCCTGCTTATCAGGACACCTATCCTAACACCGCATTCACTGTACCGTTTCGATACCGAATCGAGCAGTACGACATTCTGTTCAATGCCTTCAAGATGCATGGCTGAGATATGCTTCTCGCCGTCATAGCAGAATTCACGGTAAACTTCATCGGAAAAAAGGAAGAGATCATGCTTTTTTACGATATCTCGAATCTTGTACAGCTCATCACGTGAATAGAGGTATCCTGTAGGATTGTTGGGATTACAGATCAGGATCCCTTTTGTTCTCGGTGTTATCTTCTTTTCGATCTCAGCTATGGGGGGCAGGGCAAAATCCTCACTGATCTGGGAGGTTACCGGTACAACCGTTACACCTGCGGTAATTGCGAATCCGTTGTAGTTTGCGTAAAAGGGTTCAGGTGTTATGACCTCATCGCCGGGGTTAAGGCATGTCATCAGTGCAAAGAGCACTGCCTCAGAGCCACCGGCGGTTACAATCATCTGGGTATGGTCAACCTCAATACCTAACTTCTTGTAGTACCCGGCCAGTTTGCGGCGATAGGATTCGTTACCGGCGCTGTGTGAGTACTCAATAACCTTAAGGCTCATATTCCGCAGAGCATTCAGCGCTACCTCGGGAGTAGGAATGTCGGGCTGGCCAATGTTCAGGTGATAAACCTTGCGTCCCTTTCTCTTTGCCTCTTCGGCATAGGGGACGAGCTTTCTGATCGGAGAGGGGGGCATTGCCTTACCCTTGCTTGATATTGTCGGCATGATTGTATTATTAAAAGATTATACGGAGAGGCAAATGTAAACAAATTAACCTTGAGAGTAAATGACTTCCCGCATGTTGGGAATAATTTTTACATTTACCTGGATATCCGTTTAAAGGAAGACATGTGCAGGATGAAGGGAAGTAAGGATCTGTGGCTGAGCAAAATACTATATCTGGTTTTACTGACTGTGCTGGCATATGCCGGCGGAGGATGCGCAGGGCGTGCAGGTCATACCGGCATAGTACTTACTTCCGGGTCAGACAGTGCCGGTATTATACTTGAAGCGGCTCGCCTTGCGCCGCACCCGAGGCAGATGAAGTGGCAGGAGAGGGAGTTTGCCCTTTTTATTCACTTCGGGATGAACACATTCACCGGCAGGGAATGGGGAGAAAGGGGTACTCCTCCGGAGCTTTTCAATCCGACGAAACTTGATGCAGGTCAGTGGGCAGAGGCAGCGGTGAAATGCGGGGCCGGTATGTTG
>JAVEWX010000142.1:0-7499 GCA_034004335.1 Bacteroidales bacterium
AGGGTTTCAAAGCTGACGCTGTCTACCGACGATGACCAGCAGCCCGTTATACGCGAGAATAATGCATACCTTAATGACAATGTCGACTGAGGTCGACTGATACCTGCTGCTCTTTTTTTCTATATTTGCGTGTCATGAAGAGGGGACTGATCAGTACAATCGCGACAGTTGGTTTTGCAGCAATGATGAGTATTGCTGCAGGACAGGATGTTGTTCCCAGAACAAGACAGTATATGCTGTCGGGCGATTACACTGAAATGATAACTGTGGAAATGGACACTTCATTCACATTTTTCCACAGGCATCGAATAACTGACCGGTACTCGCCATTTAATGCATATCCGGGGAATTACGGTCTTCCGCTTTACCAGATCAGTTTCTTTGACAGGCCGGGTAACCCTGACTTCTTCCTCTACAGGCATTACTATCCCTTTCTATGGTTGCCATCAAAGGCCATCTTCATGGATACACCCGTTCCATTTACCGAGATGGTATTTACCTATGCCGGACCTGCCCGCAACGTGGCGGAACAGACCTTCAGGATAAGAAGCTCTCTGAACATGAACAGGTATCTTAATGTCGGGCTGATATATGATATTGTGTACAGCCTGGGTCAGTATGCATACCAGAAGGCTGAGAATAAGAACTTCCTTCTTCATGCTTCCTTCCTGCGTGAAAAATATCGCCTGTTTGGAGCCTTTGGGGTTAACAACCTGTTTGCCAACGAAAACGGAGGTATCGTCAACCCTTCGGAAATCGACCAGTATGAGACCAGGGACGTCCCTGTAAGGCTGGGTGGCTTGAACAGGGCGAAAAGCTCATTACATAATCGCAATCTGCTGATTGTCCAGAATTTTTCTCCCACAGGTTTCCTGAAGGATGGGGAGGCTGACGGTAAGGGAAAACTGAGCGGCATCTTTACACATGCCCTCACACTTGAATCAAACAGGAGAGGTTATTCCGACCTTTCACCCCGCTCGGGATTCTATGACACCGCTTATTTCGCACCCGGTCTGACGAATGATTCACTTTCTTCATTCATGCTGGGAAATACTGTCAGGTTTGACTTCGGATTCAGGAGCAAGGGAGGCTTCGAGATAATTGCAGGGGGAGGCATCAGGCATGAGTATCATTCTCATGCACAGGTTATGCCTGTCTTCATATCTTTTCCTGCCGATTCAGTGTATGGCGATACCCTGACATGGGACCATAATAACCTTGCCGTCACGGGCAGTATAGGGAACAGGATTGGCACCAGGTTCGGATGGAAGGCGGAGGGTGATCTTTTTTTCGGCGGAAGGAGAGCCGGGGATTTTGACATCAGAGGAGAGATATTCAGGGATTTTTCACTCAGTAAGGGAGATGCCAGCCTCATAATTGACGGCAATATTTCACTGGTGACTCCCTCGGTATGGTTCAGCAGGTGGGGTAGTAATAATTTCTACTGGGATATCGGCAATGAGGGTCGGGAGTTCGCAATAGCTGCGGGGGCAGAATTCAGACACCCGGGCCGCCTGTTTGAGGCGGTGATAAGATATACCGTTATTGACAACTTCAATTACTTCGATACCGATGCGATGCCTGCATGGCATGAGGGAGCGCTTTCGGTCGCGGCAGTTACTCTCGACAAGACAATCAGATTCGGCGGGTTCCGCTTCGGAAATACCCTGTTGCTACAGCAAACCAGCAACAGAGCCATTCTTGACCTCCCCCTGGCGACCCTTCGGAGTGCATTCTGGTTTGACAGGAACATCCATTTCAGGCTTACCGACGGGTACATGCATATTGAGACGGGCGTAGAGGCCTTTATTCATACATCATACAGGGCAATGTCATACATGCCCGCCACGGGGAGGTATTTCAACCAGTCGGAAGTGACTGTGGGAGAGTATCCCTTTGTC
Organism: Bacteroidales bacterium; assembly: GCA_034004335.1. Taxonomy (GTDB): domain Bacteria; phylum Bacteroidota; class Bacteroidia; order Bacteroidales; family VadinHA17; genus SLNP01. Next base: position 1,902 of record JAVEWX010000142.1, read on the forward strand.
AATGTCTTTCTTAATGCAAAGATCAAGAGAACGAGGATATTGCTTTGCTTTGACCATGTGAACTGGGGCATCACCGGTAAAAACTACTTCATGATGCCTTCTTACCCGCTGAATACCAGGATTTTAAGATATGGTTTGGCATGGACGTTCTACGATTGAAAAAATCACTATCTTTGCAGCCAATTTTTTTGTTTCACTAACTATTTTGTTTTGACCAGACAATTATTGATTTTCATAATATTCCTCGTTCTCTTTTTTTCATGCAATCACAGGACTACCGAACTTAAGGTACAAAATTCATTTCGTGACCTTGAAGGCATTATAGAGCGGGGTAAGCTTGTTGCGGTAACCGATTACAATTCGACAAGCTATTTCATTTACAAGGGTGAGCCTATGGGGTTCAACTATGAGCTTCTTGGTGCGTTCGCATCCCATCTTGGTGTTGACCTTGAGATCATTACTGAGAATGACATTGACAGGGCAATAAACCTTCTGAACAGCGGGGAGGCCGACATTCTCTCGATGAGCCTGACCGTCAACAATGAAAGGAAGGAGCATGTGAGGTTCTCTTCGACAATTCACGAGACCAGGCAGGTGCTTGTTCAGCATAAGCCTGACAGATGGAGGTCGATGACGGCTGACAGGATAAATTCTCTTATCGTCCGGAATCCTCTCGACCTTGCAGGGAAAGTGATCTATGTTCAGAAGGGATCATCTCATGCGCAGAGGGTGAGGCACCTCCAGTCGGAGATCGGGGATACGATCTATATGGTCGAACTACCTTATGAGGCGGAGGGTCTTGTCTCGCTTGTTGCGAGGGGTGAGATCGACTTCACGGTATGCGATGAGAACTTCGCGCTTGTGGCTGCCACCTATTATCCTGATATTGACGTAAGCACTCCTGTCAGCTTCCAGCAGAAGCAGGCCTGGGCAATGCGTCGTGAAGGATCGGAAGCCCTTGCCGGTGCACTCGACTCATGGCTTTCGGGTTACCGCAGGACTAAGACCTTTGCATTGCTGTATGCAAAATATTTCAGGAACCCGCGGTCGGGAATAATATTTGCAAGCCGGTACTACGCCAACAGCACCGGAAGGGTCTCTCCCTGGGATGAGCTTATCAGACAGTACAGCGATTCAATTTCGTGGGACTGGAGGCTGCTGGCGTCACTTATTTACCAGGAGTCGAGGTTCGATCCCTATGTAACATCGAGAGCCGGGGCGGTTGGTCTAATGCAGGTAATGCCTTCTACCGGCGACTACTTCGGCATTGATGTAACCTCTTCGCCGGAAAACAATCTCAGGGCAGGGGTAATGTACATCAGGTGGCTCGACGATATGTTCATGGAGAGGATCCCCGACGACAATGAAAGGGTGAAATTTATCCTGGCAGCTTACAATGCTGGCCCCGGTCATGTACTCGATGCCATGAGGCTGGCAAACAGCGAGGGTGTCGATTCAGCAACCTGGCATGGCAGTGTTGAGCAGTTCATAACGAAGAAGAGCCATCCCGACTACTACAACCATCCCGAGGTGGAGCATGGTTATTTCACCGGCAGGGAGACCGTCAGCTTTGTTACCGACATAATGAAAAGATACGGCCATTACCGGAACATCATAAAGTAAATTGCACCTGGTTGCGCCTGAAAATCGTCATCAGCTCATGCAGCAGCATTGCTGTGGCTCCCCATATTACGTTCCCGTTGTAATCGTAATACTTAACCTTTATCATTTCATTCCTTATGAGGAATGGTTTCTCCCTTATTATCAGTGGATCTGACAAGCCGGAGAGCTTCACCTCGATTATATGAACCACCTCCGACTCGTTTATCCTGAATGAGGGTTTTGTATTGCTCCATCCCACTACCGGTGTTACTTCGGTATCGCTGACAGGAATAAACAAAGGGGTAAGCAGGCCAAGCAGTGAAACACTTTCGCGGACTATGCCGGTCTCTTCTGCAGCTTCTCTCAGTGCCGTCTCAATGAGGCTGGCGTCACCGGGTTCTGCCCTGCCTCCCGGGAAACTTATCTGGCCACTGTGGACACCGTTGTATACCGGTCTTTGCATCAGCAGTGTGCAGATATGATTGTGTTCGGGGTAAAGCAGGATAAGAACCGCCGCCATTTTCGAATCCTCCCTCTTTATCCTGGGGAAGTCCCTGATCATCCTGTCGGATGAGGCCATCTCCCACTGCACATCAGTGCCAGGCAGACCCCTGGCGATGGCTGCTGCTATTTTTGCAGGCATCTGTTCCATGGTGAGACCTTATTTCCTGAATTTCCTGATAAAATCTTCCACTTCAGGTACGCCACCCTGGTACACAAGGTAACCGTTATAGGGTTCCCTGCCGGTGATTTCGTGGTTAACCGGGGTGAGCATAATGCGTTGCACCTCCACGGGGTCGGAGGTTTGCCCCATGGCCCAGCCCAGTTTAACCCAGGCTACCTCGGGCAGCATGTTCCCGAGTGGTATGACCCCCTTTGCCATCATGTCGCGCCCCGTTTCATAGACGAACATGTGAACATAACCCCAGATTGTCTGGAGGGTCATATACACGCTAATCCCTTCTGCCTTTGCCCTTTCGAGGGCAGGGTAGAGTTCGCGGTTGACATGTCCGAGTCCGGTGCCGACGATGATTATTCCCTTGTATCCCATGTCGATGAGTGAATGCATAATGTTTACATCCATGTGAGGATAGTAATACATCATTGTCACCTTTTCGTTGAAGAAGGGCATGATTTTAACATTGCGGTCCTTGCGGCGGTGGTTGTAATCCTTCTTGATGTGCGTCAGCCCGGCTTTGTTGACAGTTGCTACAGGGGTGTCGCCAATGGTACGGAAGGTTGACCGGTAGGAGCTGTGCATCTTTCTCACCCTGGTCCCCCGGTGAAGGAATCCATAATCGTCGGAGGTGGGGCCGAACATGCATACCAGCACTTCGGCTATGTCGCCATGTCCCGCTGCGGTGGAGGCATGGATCAGGTTGAGAGCAGCATCGGATGATGGCCTGTCGGATGAGCGTTGCGATCCGACAAGTATTATCGGAACCGGGGAGTCCTGCACCATGAACGACAGAGCTGCAGCGGTATGATGCAAGGTGTCGGTGCCATGGCCGATGACGATGCCATCAATACCGTTCTCAATCTCCTTGCCTATTGCCTTTGCAAGTGTCATATACTGGTCGGGGCCCATGTTCTCGCTGAATACCGCAAAGAGTTTTTCGGTGTTGATGTTGCAAACCGATGCCAGTTCCGGTACCGCACCATAAAGTTCACCGGGCGAAAAGGCAGGTATCACGGCCCCGGTCCTGTAATCGAGCCTCGATGCTATGGTCCCCCCGGTACCAAAGAGCTTGATGTTGGGCTTGTCATCGGAATAGGGAAACTCCTTTTCGGGGATCTTGTAGTTGGCCTTCTGGTAGCCCGTCTCCTTCATGCCGGTGATGGTTGATACATCGATGCCGATATTATAGCCGGTGTCTATTTTCAGGACGATGTGGAGGTTATCGTCATTCTCTGACCGTGGCAGGACGGTTCCCCTGAATTGGCCCCTGGAGGTATCTATCACAGCCTGGCCCCAGACCCTTACATTATACTTCCTCAGTATCTCGAGTGATGCTCCCTTGTAGCCCTGGAAGAAATCTTCTGCCATTTCAGTCGTCAGTTTTAATTCTTCTTTTGATATCCTCACTCAGCAATGCCAGGTTGGTGTTCCCGAGAGCCTGCCTGTGAAGCTGTCCCATAAGCCAGTCTGTTACCGCCGAGTCGCTTTCCGAGAGCCTGATCTCCCTGAATTTTGAGGAGAGGAAATCGACCGGGGCAAGTATCTCATCCATGGTTCTTTTCCTGTATCCTACACTTGTCAGCACCGAACCGAATTCCATGTCGGGATTGTCATATATTACCGGCAGCATCACCCTGGCAATTGAGTGATGAATCTTCCTCGAGGAGAGAAAACCGAACAGACCGTATATCTTATTGTAGGTAAAGTTCTTGTGCGGCTCTCTTTTGCCTTCAAGGTTTTTCAGGTTATGGCCGAGGAAACAGCCCACAACCTTCTGAGGGTATCCGAAGTCGCCGGCGGTTTTATCGATCAATGGACCCAGGTTCCGGCTGAGCAGGTATTTATGGGTGTCGGGTGGGATACCCCACTCCTCAAACTGGCGGAACCTTACAGCCACCTCTGTCGGCAGGTTCTTCTTAAGTGATTCTATCAGTTCATTTGAGAGTGGGATGGGTGGCGAGTCGGTGTCGGGGTACATCCTGTCACGACCGGGAAGGACCCTTTCAAACATTGTGGTCCCGTTTGGAAATGATTTGCGGGTCTCATTGGGGACCCCCTCCATTGCCAGTCTTATTCTCTCTTCGACGGTCTCTATTGCCGTGGATATATCATCATCGGGGCCCCACAAGACAATCTGTGCGTCTTCCGGCTCCGAACCCAGCATTTTTTCTATGATCCTGAAATCGGGTTGCCCGCTTATTGGTGATAACTCCTCAGAGTGTACCATGTTGGGCTTTTCAATGCAGGCAATGACCTTAAGGCGGTCGCTGATCTCATCGGCGAATATTCTTCCCGGCTGAGTGAAATGGGAGAGGATGCCCCTGCATCGGGGAAGATTGATGGCTATTACCCTGAATCCTCTTTCAAGAGCCTCCCTAACGACAGGGCAATGGAGCGAGGTGTCGGTAAAACCGATCTCCCTGTGCTTCATCTTCCATCTTCCATTACTGTTTATTCTTTCGCGCAGCAGTGACCTTATGTTAAGCAGTGCATATTGCCTGAATGACTCATTGTGTGAAAGTTCGGGGATCCATTTGTTATGGGCGACCCCCTTGATTTCCACCCTGCTGCCTCCTTCACAGCTTACGTTCACATCCTCCCTTGCGGCTCCCATACCCGTCCTTACCAGCCCTGAGCTGCGGTTCAGGAACCTGATATATTCTGCTGCCTCTGCCAGTTCATCGGGAGTCTCCATGTCGGGGTATGTAACTGTCTCAATGAGAGGCATTCCGAGCCTGTCGGTTTTATATACCCGCCTGTGACCCACATCCGATATCTCACGACATGAATCTTCTTCAATACTAAGCTGTATAAGCTTTACCTTCTTATTTTTAAGCTGCAGTTCACCCTCCACTCCCAGTATGGCTGTCCGCTGGAACCCTGTAGGAATGCTGCCATCGAGGTATTGCTTCCTGGTTATATGTACCTCACCCACAATGTTCAGCCGGCACATCAGGGAGATCCTGAGGGCTATGTCAAGCGCCTCCCTGTCAATAGGAAAGGGAGGTGTGTCGTCAACTTCATAGGTACAGGCTGTCTGGTTGTTGATGCGGTAAACTATCTCCTTCCTTGTCTTGAATTCCATGAGCGCCGTGCCGTCGTAAACACCCAGTTCACTGAGGGTAGGCCTCATATGTCTTATGACTTCGGCATCAAATTCATCATGATTGTGGTAAACACCGGCAGGGCACCGGCAGAAAAGCTTTCCTGAGGTCATAAGCTGCTGATGAACCTCCAGACCCGATTTGAATCCTATTTTCCTGTAGTCAGCCTTCGTGGCCTTCCTGCGTTCAACGTAACCTATATCCTTCCTGGTT
>JAVEWX010000011.1:0-36094 GCA_034004335.1 Bacteroidales bacterium
GGCCGGCGGTACCCCTGTTCGATGAGAACACTATACCGTATGATCCACATACATGATATTCAAGGCTTGCATTATAATCGTCATATTGCGAGTTGATTCCACTCAGGTTGAAGGAGGTATCAGGGAAGGTTCCGAACTCATAAACAACCTGTTTCGGCTTTTTGCATCCTGCGGTAAGACTCATTATCAATAGAACTGATGCAACGGTTTTCAGTTGTAATAATGCTGTGATTCTCATTATCAGGTATTTTACATGCTGTTTGAGGGTACTAAAATATAAAAAAAACCGGGATTTTAAAGGTCCCGGCTTTCTTGAAGGTTGAAATCAGGTTAATTTAAGGGTACTATATTTGGTTTAGAGGTTCCTGGTTATAATCATATGATGTTTAAAGCCGCTATGAGGTTGCGTGGGTTAATAAAAAGAGACATTACCTTACTGTTCAAAAAACCGGGGTGCTGTTGATAAGTGCTGTTACTGAGGCTTTCCGATCCCGTAAAAAAATGTATTTTTGTAGCCAGACTTTTTTTAACCCTGATGGAAGAGGAAAAATACGGTTTTGCCCATGAAAGGGAGGTTGAGGAGGTTGTCCGTCGGTTTGAACTCATGAAGAGGAATAATCAGAACATCTTCTTTGATGTTTCTGAATTTGAGACAATTATTGACTACTATTTCGAAAACAATAATTATGCAAAGGCCTACGATGCTGCTGAAATAGCAGTACATCAGCATCCCAACTCAGTTCCCATCCAGTTAAGGCAGGCGAGGGTTCTCCTTGACAAGGGAAGGGCTGTCGAAACCCTGAGAATACTTCGTAAACTGGAAAGCATAGAGCCCAATAACCACGAGATATACCTGATAAAAGGAACTGCCCTCGGGATGCTCGGAGATATAGTGGGCGCAAGGAAAATGTTTGATACGGCAATTGATTATGACAGGGAAGAACCGGAAAATACACTTTATGCGATAACCAGCATACTTCAGAACCTCAACTTTTACGAGGAAATGATCTCCTATATGCACAGGCTGATAGAACTTGAGCCATTCTTCCATGCCCACTGCTATGACCTTGCCTATGCCTACGAAAAAACAGGCGATCTTGATAATGCAATCAGGTACTATAAAGTATACCTTGAGGAAGAACCTCTTTCCGACAGTGCCTGGTACAACCTCGGCATAGTTTATAACAGGCTTGAGCAGTACGAAAAAGCCCTCGAGGCATATGACTATTCCATAGCAATTAATCCGGTAAACACATTCGCCCTTTTCAACAAGGGCAACATCCTGTGTAACCTCGAGCGGTATGCGGAGGCCCTGGAATCATACGAGGAATACCTTAACCTGGAAGAGGAGAGTCCGGAGGTAATGACCTACATCGGAGAGTGCCACGAGAAACTCGGCAGGTTCGATGTGGCCAGAAAATACTTTCAGGAAGCCATTGAATCAGATCCTGAAATGATAGATGCCTGGTTTGGATTAGGAACGGTGGCTTTCAGAACGGGTATGTTCAATGATGCCATGATGCTGTTCGGGAAATGTATTCGCCTGGATGACCAGAATCCCGAGGGTTACCACATGCTGTCAAGAAGCCTTTATGCCACAGGCATGACAAAGGAGTGCGTAAGAAACCTTAAGAAATCACTGAAGATAGACCCATTCTTCGATGAAGCCTGGATTGACATGGCAAACATCATTCATGAGACAGGTACGGCAAGTAAAATTGTGCCCATTCTTGAAAAAGCCTATCGCATAACAGGTGATGTTCCCGGATTGAACTATCTTCTTGCCGCATGTCATCTGGCAGCAGGTAAAACCGCCGATGCCTATAAAGATCTCCTGAGGGCTACATCAGTTGACAGAGAGTTTGCCCGCGATTTCCTTTTTCTTTATCCCGATGAATTGCTTTCGGATGAGATCAGGTCATTAATGAAAACCAGCTGAAATGAAAATCAAGATTCCCTTTATCCCTGAGAGGCCTGCCAAACCAAGGTCCAAAAGGCTTACCATGGTTATGGACAAGGGATTAAGCATTCGTCAGGCGGAGGATTTTATATCGGTGGGGAGTCTATATACCGACTATGTAAAGCTTGGCTTCGGCACTTCTGTTCTGACTCCGGGGTACAGGGAAAAAATAGTACTTTACAGGAACGCCGGACTTGTTCCCTATTTCGGGGGGACACTGTTTGAAGTATTCGCCGTCAGGAAGATGTTTGATGAATATGTTGACCTTGCTGAAAGCAGCGGGGTAAGCCTCGTGGAGGTATCGGACGGATCATGGGAAATGGACCGCAGGCTGAAGCTTGAATTCATTGAAAAACTAGCCCGGAAATTCACCGTCATCTCGGAAGTCGGTTCCAAGAAGAAGGATGTGATATACACACCGGAACAATGGGTAACCATGATGAAGGAGGAGCTGAAGGCAGGTTCGGTCAGGGTCATTGCTGAAGCCAGGGAATCAGGCACTGTTGGAATATACAATGATGATGGTTCGGTAAATAATGAGCTCATTTCCATGGTATCCGAGCACGTAGGCACTGACAATGTCATCTGGGAAGCCCCTGCGAAATCGCAGCAGGCCTGGTTCATTAAGCACTTCGGAGCTGATGTGAACCTTGGCAATATTGCCCCCGATGAGATCATTGCACATGAAACACTGAGATGCGGCCTGCGAGGAGATACCTTCTTTCAGTTTTTGCCTCCTAATCTCTATAAATAATTGTTGATGAGATCCTTTCGCGATTACTTCCTCCTGATACTGAAAGGAGCCGGGATGGGAGCAGCCGATGTCATACCGGGTGTTTCCGGGGGAACCATAGCATTTATTACAGGCATTTACACTGAACTCATCAACTCATTGAAATCCATTGATCTGGAGGCTTTCAGACATCTTTTTCGCGGCCGTATCGGGACTTTCTTCAGGCATATTAACGGATGGTTCCTGGTATCAGTTTTCGGGGGAATACTCGTCAGTATATTTTCACTTGCCAGGCTGATGAAATGGCTCCTGCTTAATTATCCCATAATGGTATGGTCATTCTTCTTCGGACTCATCCTCGGTTCCTCTCTGTTCGTCCTGGGCAGTGCCGGAAAACTGAGGTACAGGGACTGGATCTCGTTCTTTGGCGGAATCATTGCCGCATGGTTCATTACCTCGGTCTCTCCGGCCACAACACCCGATACATGGTGGTTCATAATTCTTTCTGGTGCAATAGCCATCTGTGCCATGATATTACCAGGCATTTCTGGCGCCTTCATCCTGGTGCTGCTGGGCAAATACCAGTTTATTATCACAGCTGTCGGAGAAATGCAGGCAGGAACATTAATCCTCTTTGCCGTGGGGGCTGTTACAGGACTAATACTTTTTTCAAACCTGCTGAGCTGGTTGCTGGCCAATTTTCATACTGTCACGATAACTACTCTTGCGGGATTCATGATCGGTTCCCTGAACAAGATATGGCCATGGAAACTGACTGAGCCAGCAACTGCCGGGCAGAATGTCCTTCCCGGAGCATATTTGTCAGCAGGGGAGGGTGATCCAATGATTGCCGGAGCCGCAATCATGTTTGCTGCAGGGGTACTTCTGATGATTATCCTGGAGTTTATCGGCAGGAGATATAAAAAATGAAAAAATACGGTCTGGTCGGTTATCCGCTCGAACATTCATTTTCTGCAAAGTATTTTAACGATAAGTTCAGCAGGGAAGGGGTAATGGATTGTGGATATGTTAATTATCCGCTGGAAAACATTTCTCTTCTCCGGAGCCTGTTTTTGAAAGATCCATGTCTGGCCGGGGTAAATGTCACGATACCCTACAAAATAGGCGTGATTGAATACCTCGATTCCATTGATGAAACTGCCCTGGCAACTGGCGCCGTTAATGTAGTTAAATCATACCGTAAGCCGGCCGGATTAATACTGAAGGGATTCAATACCGATGTATACGGTTTTAAATTTTCGCTGCCTGCCGATATCGCATGTCAGAGAGGAAAGGCTATTGTGCTGGGTACCGGGGGAGCATCACTGGCAGTTATTCATGTTCTTAAAAAGCTTGGATTTGAGCTGATTATGGTGTCCAGGACCGGGAAGAAGGGGGGTATTACCTATGAGGAACTTACCGGTGATCAGACAGGAGGTGCCACGATGATAGTCAATACAACACCTCTCGGCATGTATCCTGATGTTAACCGGAAACCAGAAATTCCATACGAATACCTCCAAGCTCATCAGTTGCTCTACGATCTGGTCTACAATCCCGAGTTGACCTCTTTCCTTAAAGAGGGCAGGAAAAGAGGCTGCAGGGTGATGAACGGACTCAGGATGTTGCAGATACAGGCTGATAAGTCCTGGGATATCTGGAAGGATGAAACCGTTTAGTCTGTGAATATTTCCGAGGGGTAGTTGATTGCAGCCAGGAATAATCCCTTCGCGGGTGCCGACTGTCCTGACCTGGTTCTGTCACGTGCCTCAACAATGTCCCTGAACTGGCCGGGAGATATCTTCCCCCTTCCTACATCAATCATGGTTCCGGTGATAGCCCTTACCATATTTCTCAGGAACCTGTCGGCAGTAATCCGGAACTCCAGGAAATCATCCGTCTGAGACCAGCCGGCCTCCATTATCCTGCACGTAGTGGTTTTCGCACTGCTGTTGCTCTTCTGGAAACTTGCAAAATCGGTGTATTCCATGAGTATTTTGCAGGCCATGTTCATCTGGTCAACATCCGCTGACACAGGCATAAACCAGCCGGTTTCGGTATGAAAGGGATTTTTCCTGCGTACAATCCTGTATATGTAGGTCCTGCTTATGGCACTATAACGTGCGCTTGCGTCGGGCTGTACCCTCCTTATCTCTTCGACAGCCACATCAGAAGGCAGCAGACCGTTCAGGCTTCGAATAAAATCATTGTTGCCGGCCAGGTCGTCCCTCAGGGTGTCAAAGTGGGCGCAGTACCTCATAGCGTGGACCCCGGCATCAGTTCTGCCTGCCCCGGTTACTGTAACGGCCTCACCCAGCTTAATTGCCAGTGTCTCTTCGAGCAGTTGCTGAACTGACATGGAGGCAGGTTGTCTCTGCCATCCATGAAAGTTTGTGCCCCTGTAGCTAAGAAAAATGAAATAGCGCATGGATGGGTGTTTGGGTTCAGGGTTCAGGGTTACTCCCTTCGGTCGTGAGCTCGACCGGCTGTTGCCGGTCTCGGTTCAGGGTTCAGGGTTTACCAGAAGATAGTATAGAGCAATGCCAGCAGAATACAGATGACATAGGCTGAGATATTGAATGCCCTGCCTGTTCTGAAAGCCGATGCAGTGAGTATGATTCCCTTCGGATCGTCATCGTTCCTGTTTGTTGACAGGCTGACCATAACAATTACGGCCATGGTAATAAGGGTGGTGTAGAACATCTGGTCGAGGAATGGGAGGGCCACCGCTTTTGTTTTCAGCAGAATGGCAACGGGTATCGAGGAAATTGCTCCTATTATCGCACCCTTTGTATTTGTTTTCTTCCAGAAGAGTCCAAGGAGGAAAATAGCCAGGATGCCCGGACTCACCATGCCGGTGTATTCCTGAATGTACTGGAATGCCTGGGGTATGCTGTCGAGAAGCGGGGCAATGAGGCAGGCAATGATCAGTGATGAGCCCACGGCTATCCTGCCTACTTTTACCGTTGTCCTGTCAGAAGCCTGCCTGTTGAAATATGGCTTATATATATCCATTGTAAAAATGGTAGCCGTTGAATTCAGCATGGAGGCAAGCGATGATACAATTGCTGCAGCCAATGCAGCCACAACCAGTCCCTTGAGTCCGACGGGAACGAAATTGCCTATCAGCCATGGGTATGATTTGTCGAAATTGACCGAGCCGTCAGCCTTGGTAAATGCTTCCCTGACACCATCAATCATCACGGTTCCGGAATCCTGACTGTAGATGACGTACATTATAATTCCGGGAATCACAACAAAGAGGGGAAGCAGGAGTTTGAGAAAAGCTGCAAATGCAATGCCCTTCTGTGCCTCCTTCAGGGACCGGGCGGCGAGTGTTCTTTGAATGATGTACTGGTTGAATCCCCAGTAATAGAGGTTGGCTACCCACATGCCCCCGATCAGGACGGCAATACCAGGGAGGTTGTTGAATTCAGGGTTGTCACGTTTCAGTATCATGTGGAATTTGTCCCCTGCAGTGTCATATACATGCCTTAGTCCCTGAATTATGCCTCCTTCAGGGAGTACCCTGTCGAGAGCAATAAGGGTCGTTATCAGGCCCCCTGTTACCAACAGTACAACCTGGACAATGTCGGTCCATGCTACTGCTGACAGTCCTCCATATAGTGAATAGGCAGCCGCCACGAATGCCAGTCCCCAAATTGCCGTCACAATCATTTGCCCGTCACCGTTGCCGATAATGGTGTCGAGTGCCTTGGCACCAAGGAAGAGAACAGATGTGAGGTTTACGAAAATGAAAAGTGATATCCAGAATATCGCAAGAATTGTTTTCAGGCTGGTGTTGAACCTCTTCTCTACAAATTCGGGGATCGTGTATATTCCCTTCTCAATGAATATCGGCAGAAAATATTTGCCGACAATTATCAGGGTAATGGCGGCCATCCATTCGTATGATGCTATTGCCAGACCAATGGCAAAACCCGACCCCGACATTCCGATAAACTGCTCGGCCGATATGTTGGCTGCAATAAGAGAGGCGCCAATAGCCCACCAGGGCAACATTTTACCCGCCAGAAAATAATCTTCGGCATTCCTTGCTTTGCCACTCTTTTTGCGCGACACCCAAAGTCCGAGTCCGATAATGCCAAATGCATATACAGCAAAAATGACAATATCCAGAAGTTCAAATTTCCCTGTCATCATGATTTTATCTGTAAGTAGTGTCTTATCTCTTAAATGCCTAAAAATAGAAAGTAATTCACAAACTGAAATGAAAGGGTGATGATTTTTTGCCATTACTGTTTATTTCCTTCTACCGAAGTGCATTTTATGGGATGGGAACGTTATTTTTGCACATAGAAATGTTAATAGCCGGCAGATGAAAACGAGAGGCTTTGCAAGCGACAATAACGCGGGAGTACATCCTGAAGTGTTTAAAGAGATGATGAATGTAAACACCGGACATGTAATCGGTTACGGTAATGATCCGTATACTGAAAAAGCGAAAGGAATTTTTCGTCAGCACCTTGGCGATGAGTGCGAGGTGTTTTTCGTGTTTACCGGTACCGCTGCCAATGTTCTGGGGATCACCTCAGTAACAAGGTCATGGAACTCAGTGGTGACTCCCTTTACAGCGCATATCGAGCAGGATGAATGCGGAGCTCCTGAAAAGTTCTCGGGTTGTAAGGTGCTCACCGTCGATACTCCCGACGGAAAACTTACCCCGGCCCTGCTGAAGAAGCATATGCATGGCTTTGATTTTGAGCATCATTCACAACCAGGGGTAATATCGATCTCACAGGCAACGGAGATGGGTACAGTTTACAGTCCAGCAGAAATAAAAGCACTGGCTGACTATGGACATGCCAATGGAATGTTGATTCATATGGATGGTGCAAGGATTTCCAACGCTGCAGTGTCACTCGGCCTTCCATTCCGTGCATTTACAACTGATGCCGGGGTTGATATTCTTTCCTTTGGCGGAACCAAGAATGGCATGATGGTTGGTGAGGCGGTCTGTTTCCTGAGGCCGGGACTGTCGGATGGTTTCAAGTATATCAGGAAACAGGGTATGCAGTTATCCTCCAAGATGAGGTTCATATCGGCCCAGTTCCTTGCATGGTTCAGGAATGATCTGTGGAAGAGCCTTGCTTCTCATTCAAATGCCATGGCGCGGAAACTATATTCCGAAATCAGCCTTATCAAAGGGATAAATGTTACTCAACCCGTGGAGTCAAACGGCATTTTTGTAATTCTGCCCGAAGCGGTGGCTGAAGAGTTGAGGTCTCACTTCTTCTTTTATCCATGGAATGAGGAGATCTCGGAATACCGTTGGATGACAAGCTGGGATACCACTGAAGAGGATGTCACTGAATTTGCCACAATGGTGAGGAAGCTTATGGAGAAGGTATGATCAGTGAGCTGTCTCCATAGCTCAGGAACCTGAAATCATTATTAAGAGCATAATCGTAGATGTCTTTCCATCTGCTGCCTGCAAATGCCGCAACCAGAAGCAGAAGTGTGCTTTTAGGCTGGTGAAAGTTTGTGATCAGTCCCTTTGCTATCCTGAACCTGTAACCTGGAACGATTATCAGGCTGGTTTTAGCCTCGAGAAGGTGGCCAGGTCGGGAATGCATGTAATCACCGACAGCGTCGAAGGCTTCATCAGTGGTAATCCTGCGGTGTGGCCGGTAAGGCTCCCACTGTCCTACTGAGGGTACATGCGCCGGATTGAAGCGTCCCTCTATGAGGCTGACCCCGATCCAGTAAACGCTTTCAAGAGTTCTGAGGCTTGTTGTTCCCACTGCGATAATCCTTCCGGTGCGGATCCTGTCAAGGTTTTCCGGCGTCAGGTAGAAATGCTCGGTATGCATTTCATGGTCGGTGATATTGATTGATTTTACCGGCTTGAAGGTACCTGCACTTACATGTAGCGTAATGGATGCTTTTGCAATCTTCCCGGTTTCCAGCTTGTTCAGAACCCTCTCCGTAAAGTGAAGTCCTGCCGTAGGCGCTGCCACTGAACCATCTTTATTGCAGTATATTGTCTGATAGCGCTCAACGTCAATCGATTCATCCTTGCGGTTAAGATAGGGGGGGATGGGAGTTTTCCCTGCCAGTTTAAGAACCTCGATAAATGTCAGGGACCTGTTGCTCCAGTCGAATTCGACTATCCAGGCATCACCTGAGCTCTCCAGTCGGTTCGCCCACAGGTAGCACTGATCGCCCTTATGTAAAAAGTCAGTGGAGATGAGCCCTTTTTTCCACTTCCTGAGGTTTCCTATCATGCATTTCCATCTTACCGGTCCGTTAGAGGAGAAGTTTCGTTCAAAATCAATGGGCAGAAACGGTTCAAGACAGAACACTTCAATTATTGCCCCTGTATCCTTCTTCATATGGAGTCTGGCCTTTACGACTTTGCTGTCATTGAAGACAAGCACATCGCCTGCTGACAACCAGGCAGATAGATTCGAAAACCTGTCCTCGGTTATTTTGTCCCCGATACTGAGCAGCAGTTTTGAGCTGTCTCTCTCATCAAGAGGGTATGCGGCTATTCTTGATTCGTCGAGGTGGTAATCGTAGTCTTCTATAAGGATATGCTTCATCGGGGTCGTTTGCCTGTAATTGCATTATGACAGCCGCAAAAATAACTATTTTTGTCAATGGTTACTTTCACTGGAGCCACACCAAAAATCCAAAATCATGGCCTATATAAGTTTCGATCCTTTCCGGCAGATAAAGACCGGTACTTATGATACCGACAGCGACAGTCAACTGAGGGATAAGATCCTCCGTACACATGATGCCTGGACCCGGTGGAGAAATTCGGACATGGAAAGAAGGGTAAGCCTGCTTCTCAGACTGGCTGACGTACTCTCGGAGGAGAGGGACACACATGCCGCCAACATGGTCACGGAGATGGGTAAACCTGTGAAACAGGCTCTTGCTGAAGTGGATAAGTGCGCCCTGCTGTGCAGGTATTACGCCACGAATACTGCCGGATTTTCAGCCAGGGATATAAGAGATTCGGGAGCACGAAGAAGTTATGTAAGCCTTGATCCTCAGGGTATTGTCTTTGGCATCATGCCCTGGAATTTCCCCTACTGGCAGGTATTCAGGTTTCTTGTTCCGGCTCTTGCCGGGGGTAATGGTGCCATTCTCAAACATGCATCAAACGTTACCGCCTGCGCAATGGCAATAGAAGCTGCAGTGCTCAGGGCCGGCCTTCCGGAATCGCTTTTTACGGTCATTTATCCGTCCCATTCCATGATTGAATCCGTTATCTCCATGCCCGAAATAAGGGGAGTAACCCTTACCGGCAGTAATGAGGCCGGAAGCCGGGTTGCTTCACTGTCAGGAAGATATCTTAAAAAATGTGTCCTTGAGCTTGGTGGAAGCGACCCTTTCATAGTCTTCCCCGGTGCCGACCTGGTCAAGGCAACAGACGATGCGGTTATCGGAAGATTTCAGAACTGCGGACAGAGTTGCATTGCCGCAAAGAGATTCATAGTGCACGAATCTGTTTATGATGATTTTACAGAACTGTTTGTCGGGAAGATTGCAGATATTAAGATCGGGGATCCCCGTGACCCTGGTGTCTTTATGGGCCCATTGGTCAGCAATGAGGCAGCAGATGAGATATCAAGGCAGGTTGATGAAACAATTGAGATGGGAGCGGAGTTGGTCACCGGAGGCAGATCGGGGGTTCAGGGGCCTGCATTTTATTATCCCACGGTACTCGGGAATATTCCGCCGGGAAGTCCTGCCTCAACGGAGGAGATGTTTGGTCCGGTTGCATCGATGTATCGGTTCACAACAACAGAGGAGGCAGTCAGTATGGCCAACAATAGTCGCTTCGGCCTGGGGAGTTCGTTATGGACCGATGATGTTGATCTCGCAGAACGCGTTGCCTCTCAGCTCGATACGGGAGCAGTGGCTGTAAATGGCTTCATGAGATCGGATCCTTCGTTGCCTTTTGGCGGTGTTAAGGATTCGGGATTTGGCAGGGAACTTTCATGTGAGGGTTTTTCGGAATTCCTTAATATCAAGAGTGTAGCGTTCTATTGAATGGCTGTTTTTCGTATCTTTGCCGGGCAGCAGGTCGTTCCGTCGTTCCGGTGAAGGGTATATCCCGTAAGCGGAAAGGAAAGTCCGGGCAACAAAGGGCACCATGCTTCCTAACGGGAAGATATCCGAGAGGGTATGGCAGCGTAACAGAAAATAACCGTTCCGGCCTTTGCGCCGGGATAAGGGTGAAAAGGTGAGGTAAGAGCTCACCGGTTCCCGTGGTGACACGGGAAGCCGTACGCCCCATGGGTTGAAAGACCATGTATACCGGCGTTTGAGGGTTGCCCGCCCAAGCCGGGGGGTAGGTCGTATGAGCCGTCCAGCAATGTGCGGCCAAGATAAATGACGGAAACCCGGAAATTCCCTCTGGCAGGGAACTCCAGGGGACAGAACCCGGCTTACAGACCCGCTGCATACCGGAAACAAAAAAGAGGCGCTGTGTTAGCGCCTCTTTATATAATTACTTTCAATTATTTAATTATAAATATCTTGTCATCCATTGGCAGATTGACTTCCGCCTTTTCAATGACTACCATCATCATTTCTGTTCCGTTAGCGTATGAAGTGGTGGTCTTAGGCAACATGAGACCGTTGAAGGTGGCATAGTCAGCAAGGTAGGTCTCAATATTAATTTCCATGCCCATCTGGGAGACCGACATATCAGATTTTAGCTGGCGGTATGATGCTTTATCGATATAGATATACGCAATATCACCTGTTGGCATGATGATTTTGATTTTCCATGCCGATTTGCCACCTACATCGGCGTCACCGACCATTTCAAGCTTGTTATCTTTCAGGTAGTCTGTCAGGTTGGTAGTGAAATTGGCCTGATTCTTCATGTTTGCAGCCTCGGCAGGGGGTAGTTCCACAGCCTCGCTGCTTCCCATCATCGGATTTACCATGTAACCCTTGACGCCATCGTATGCCTGTATTATCTCCATTCCCTGGAAGGTCATGGTGATTCTTACCTTGTCGGGTTTCTTCATAGATATAACCATTGGGATTTCCATTCCTCCCTGGTACGCTTTGGCGTGTATGGTTACAGTCTGCGCCTCTGCAAAAGCTGCCTGTCCGGTCGCCTCATAATTCTTTCTGGCTATCTCCTCAAGCGATTGTGCACCAAGGGTCGTTAAGACTGCCAGCATTGTCAGTGAAAGTACTAGTCTTTTCATTTTACCTGGTTTGAATTTAATAATATCATTTGGTGAATCCTGCTGCCTTATTGATTTCAAGGAGCTTTACAATCAATTGTTCAAGAGCATCAAGCCTAAGCATATTGGCTCCATCCGATTTAGCCATTGATGGTTCCGGGTGTGTCTCCAGGAAGATTCCGTCAGCACCTGCCGCTAAGGCTGCCTTTCCGATGAGCTCAATCAATTCGGGTTGTCCCCCTGAAACACCTGAGTCCTGGTTCGGCCGCTGCAGCGAATGGGTTATATCCATCACCACCGGAACGTCGTTCTTTTTCATTTCATATATGTTACGGAAGTCCACAACCAGATCCTGGTAGCCGTACATATTACCCCTTTCCGTAAGGATTATGCTGTTATTGCCGGTATCCCTCACCTTCTCGACGGCGAATTTCATCGATGCACCCGACAGGAACTGACCCTTTTTAATGTTAACACACCTGCCTGTATTACCGGCAGCTTCAAGCAGGTCTGTCTGGCGGCAAAGAAAGGCTGGTATCTGGAGGACATCCACATATTCAGCAGCAATGAAGGCCTCTTCCCGGCTGTGAATGTCAGTTATAAGTGGAATACCTAATCTTTCGCCGGTTTTTGAAAGGATTTTAAGTGCAGCAATGTCGCCGATGCCGGTGAATGAATCGTGACGCGACCTGTTTGCTTTCCTGTATGAAGATTTGAAAATGAAGGGAATACGGTATTTTTCGGAGATAAGTGAGATATGTTCCGCTGTCTTCATCACCGTATTCTCATCTTCAACTACACATGGCCCGGCAATCAGGAAGAAATTTCCTTCGCCGGCATGTTTAATCCTGGGAATATTCAGTGCAGACAAGTTCATCCGGCAAACTTAATTAATTTATCCCTTGGTACAATCTTCTGGTTCCCCAATTTTTACATCTGTCAGTAGCCGTACCTTTCCTTCCAGAGCTCCCTGAGTCTGGCTCTGTACTCCTCCTCGCGGCCTGAACTCCCGGGATTAAAAATCTTTTTGCCAGTCAGCTCTTCCGGGAGGTAATTATCACTTACAAAGTGATTTTCAAAATCGTGTGCGTATTTGTAATCTTTTCCGTATCCTGTTTCCTTCATCAGCCTGGTTGGGGCATTTCTCAGATGGAGCGGAACAGGCAGATCGCCAGAGTTCCTTACAAGTTCCTGAGCATTGTTTATTGCCATGTATGCGCTGTTGCTTTTCGGCGACATGGCAAGGTATATGGCAATTTCCGCCAGAATAATCCTCGACTCGGGCCATCCTATGGCATGAACAGACTCAAAAGCCGTCTGGGCAAGCATCAGGGCATTCGGATTTGCCAGCCCGATATCTTCGGCTGCAAGGATAACAAGACGTCGTGCAATGAACTTGAGGTCCTCACCTCCCTCCACCATCCTGGCCAGATAGTAAACTGCGGCGTTCGGATCACTCCCCCTTACTGACTTAATGAAAGCGGAAATGATGTCGTAGTGCATCTCTCCATTCTTGTCATATAATGCAAGGTTTTTCTGTATATGGTTCAGTACCTTCTCATTCGTGATCACTATTTCGCTTTCTTCCCCGGCCTCCCTGGCCTCGAGCGAAACAGTAAGTTCCAGGGCGTTGTACAGTTTTCTGGCATCACCTCCGGCAGTCCTTATCAAAGCCTCTTCTTCCTCGACCACAATGTTGTATTTGCTGAGGTAGACATCTTTCCTTATGGCTTCTGAAACCATCCCCGACAGCACGACATCATCGAGTGGTTTGAGAATGAATACCTGGCACCTTGAAAGCAGGGGGGAGATGACTTCAAATGACGGGTTTTCCGTTGTGGCCCCGATAAGGGTGATGACACCCTTCTCAACGGCTCCGAGAAGGGAATCCTGCTGGGATTTACTGAACCTGTGTATTTCGTCTATGAAGATGATCGGATTTGGCTGGTCGAAGAAACGTGCTTTGACTGCTTTTTCAATGCATTCCCTTACATCCTTTACTCCCGAATTTACCGCAGAGAGCTGAAAAAATGTCCTGCCTAAGCTGTTGGCAATAATAAGGGCAAGTGTTGTCTTCCCGACACCTGGCGGTCCCCAGAGGATGAATGAGGGCAGGTTCCCCGATTCGATGATTTTCCTGAGTACGCTTCCTTCCCCCACAAGATGGGGCTGGCCATGAAAACCCTCCAGTTTCCCGGGGCGCATTCGTTCGGCTAATGGCTGGTTGGATAACATCAGTTTCCGGTTTGTACAAAGTTAAAAAATAAAGGGAGACCCCCGGGGCTCGCTTCAGAACAAACCGTATCTACTGCTGCTTTTTCATTGAGTTTACGAAATCGCGATAGGCCTTTATCATGTTACCCATCTGCAGCACAAGGTTCTTTGATTCACTCAGAAAACCCAGGTACAGCATTCCTGCTTTTGTGCCGCTCTCACCCTTCTTGATCCTTGATAACTGTCTCTTTCTTATGGTTTCGATCGTACCAAGCAGCAGGGCCTGCTTTTCCAGTGAGGGCCTAATTTCCTCGAAATTACCTGATTTCAGGATGTAAATAAGGAAATTGACGTATTCATTGAATTCGAGGCTTAAGCCCCTTAGCTCCTTATGCTGGGTAAGCGACAGCGGGGGATGGTTATTCATCACATGATTGTAAACCGGACCATTCAGGTAGGTCATTGAATGCCCCGACTCCCTGAGGTAGTCGAATATCTGGACGTAGTAGGCTCCTGCCTCTATGTTTTCCTCACTTACTTTCCTTATGAATATGTGCGCTGTATCTTTCCTCGATTTTATTTCCACATTCATCCCGGCTATGTCCCGCCTGAGCTTGCGCAGTTTTTTCCTGTCCTCCTTTATCAATCCCAGGATACTCTTATCATAGAAGCCGGAAACCTGGAGCATATTGCTGATAATGAAGTTTTGACATTCAGGAATATAGTCACCGGCTTTTCGTCTGGGAGCTTCACTTGCCGCCTGCGTTTCCGACTTCGCCGTCCTCCTTTTGTGAGCCCTGAAACTGAGGAACACGACTGCAGATGTGAGCAGGAGCGAAACTACTATCCCCGTGAAGCCTGATTTCATAAGGAACATTGCCACCAGCATGCTTATAGTAAAAGCTGCCAGGGCAGTAAAGAACCATCCCGCGATAACCGTAACAACCCCCGATATTCTGTTAACAGCACTTTCCCGACCCCATGACCTGTCAGCCAGGGCTGTTGACATGGCAACCATAAACGTCACATAGGTAGTGGAAAGAGGAAGCTTATAAGAGGTTCCGATGGCGATGAGGGTACTGGCAACAACCATATTGACAGAGGCCCTAAGAAAGTCGAACTGGGCACCACTCTCTTTTTGTCTATTCAATGCTTCCGCCTGATCGAACCTGCTGTCGAGCCAGTGAATGAACCTGTCAGGCAGGATGAACTTGAAAAACCTGTTAAGGTCTACTCCCTGCCTAACAATTACCCTCGAGAAGAGATTAGATTCAAATCTTTCCGAGCCCTCGCTCTGCCTGCTAAGATTTAACTCAGTCTGGGTAACCGATCTGGCCTTTTTGGATAGCCATAGAGCCATTACCATTATTAGACCTGAGATAAGCAGCATTATTCCAGGTGTTTTTACCGCGCCGGCCATTCCCTCCATCGTGAGACTGTCGGGCGCCAAACCGCTGACGGTCCATTGCCTGAAGGCCTCCCAGCCAGCAAGAGGAACTCCTATGAAATTCACCAGGTCGTTTCCGGCAAAAGCCATTGCAAGGGAAAATGTTCCAACCAGGACAATTATCTTCAGAATGTTAATCCTGAAGACAGAGGAAAGGATCTGAAGGACTATGGTCCAAACAGCCATGCTGATGATCATAAGCTTCAGACTGTTCGACAGTATCCACTCAACGGCATCTTCGCTGAGCAGGGCTGATCCCCTGGCACCCTTAACAACTATGAAATAGGTTATTGCCGTGATGGCGAGGCCCCCGTATATTGAACCGAGATACCTGAAATTCCTTTCATAATTAAAGGAAAAGATAACCCTGGTTATATACATGACCACCGATCCTACAGTGAATGCGACAACTATGGAGATCAGTATTCCGGAGATTATCGTGAGGGCACTTGAGGAGTTTATAAATCCGGCAATGGAACTCACGCCGGGCGTTCCAGCGACCTTGATTATTGCCACCCCGACAGCTGCTCCCAGCAGGTCAAATACGATTGATACCGTTGTTGAGGTTGGCAGGCCAAGGGTGTTGAAGATATCCAGCAATACTATGTCGGTGACCATAACGGCCACGAAGAGAATCATGATTTCATTGAATGAGAATGCTGACGGATTGAAGAGACCCTTTCGTGCCACCTCCATCATTCCCGATGAGAAGGTGGCACCTATCAGCACCCCGAGAGAGGCAACTATCATTATGACTTTCATTGGCGCTACCTTTGAACCAATGGCCGAGTTGAGGAAGTTAACCGCGTCGTTGGCAACGCCTACCGCAAGGTCAGAGACTGCAAGGACCCCGAGTGCCGCAACGATGAAAATATAAATATGCATTGCTTCCATATGCAAGAATTTCTTTCCGGTCAAATGTATGAATTGGCTTCTCAAGAGGGCCTTATAACTATATTAACAAATTGTTAATTATTGTCCTTACATCTTCCTGTTCTTTTTCTATTTTTGAGAACCTGAAAAACAAACAAATCGACATCATATGAAGAATTTTAAGATCATTATTACGTTGTCAGTCCTCTCACTTCTGATGACATATGGATGCAGTACCCTTGAAATTTCGGAAGGCAAATCACTCGTCAGTTCAAAGGCGATGGTTGTTTCGGCTCATCCCGAGGCTTCGAGAATAGGTGCCGAAATACTCGCTGCGGGAGGTAATGCCATTGATGCAGCCGTAGCCGTTCAGTTTGCACTTGCTGTATGCTATCCTTCCGCAGGCAACATAGGTGGTGGCGGTTTTATGGTGATAAGGTTCAGTGACGGGTCGGTCGATGCACTTGATTTCCGTGAGAAGGCACCCGGACTTGCAGACAGGGATATGTTTCTCGATGATGCCGGAGAGGTTGTCAGGAACCTTAGCACCGAAACCCATCTGGCCTCAGGTGTTCCGGGAAGTGTTGACGGGATGGCAGAGGCTCACAGTCGCTATGGCAAACTGCCCTGGAAGAGACTTGTGCAACCATCTGTCGATCTTGCAGAGAAGGGTTTTATAATTGCCGGAAAACAAGCCGACGCACTTAATTCAATGAGGAGGACACTCAATAGTCGCAACAGGAACAAGGATATCCGTTTTGTCAGGGAATCACCCTGGAAGCCAGGAGACCTTCTTATACAGCCTGAACTGGCACAAACACTCGCGATCATAAGGGATAAGGGGAGGGATGGATTTTATCAGGGGCAGGTGGCCGACCTTATTGTTGAGGAGATGAAGAGAGGCAATGGAATAATCAGCCATGAAGACCTCAGGAACTACAGGTCGGAGTGGAGAGCTCCGCTCAGCGGGAAATACAGGGAAGAGTATGAGATTATATCTATGGCGCCTCCTTCCAGCGGAGGAGTGGCCCTGCTGCAGCTTCTGGAAATGACAGAAGATCATGATCTTGCCGGTATGGGCTTTCAGACGCCGGAATCGATTCATTTCATGGTAGAGGCAGAGAGAAGAGTATATGCTGACAGGGCTCAGTTCCTGGGAGATCCTGACTTCTACCCCGTACCTGTCGGTGAGCTGCTCGACAGCCAATACCTGAAAACCAGAATGAGCGGATTCAATCCCGAAAGGGCCACACCATCATCTGATGTCAGTCATGGAGCAATAGTAGTTGAGGAAAGTGAAGAGACCACTCACTTCTCAATCGTCGATCCAAAAGGCAATGCCGTCGCTGTCACCACAACACTTAACGGAAGCTACGGCAACGGCATTCTGGTTTCCGGTGCGGGATTTCTCCTAAACAATGAGATGGATGATTTTTCAGTAAAGGCAGGTGTTCCCAATATGTTCGGACTGGTGGGAGGTGAAGCTAATGAAATAAGACCGGGGAAAAGAATGCTGAGTTCCATGACACCCACAATTGTGGTGAAAAACGGGAATCTGTTCATGATAGTCGGCTCGCCCGGAGGATCCACAATTATCACTTCGGTATATCAGACCATAGTTAACGTAATCGACTTCAAAATGACAATAGCTGAGGCTGTCGCGGCCGGCAGATTTCATCACCAGTGGCTGCCTGACCAGATCAGCTACGAAAGGGGAGGCCTTGACACTCTTCTGACCGGAAGGCTTAGTGAGATGGGACATAAACTCAGCTCAAGGGGCCCCATAGGGAGGGTTGACGCAATTCTGATAGGTGCAGATAACAAGCTTTCGGGTGCCGGTGACCCCCGCGGTGACGATTTTTCGGCGGGATTCTGACAGATTTGGTACTTGAATATTTTTTAGTAACTTGGCTAAAAATTATTTTCTATAAATAAAATATTTTAATACTTTTAACAATTAATTGAACCGGCAGTAAAAGGATTTGAGATAAGTTCTACTGCTAATTGTAAGTATAAGTATCTGAGTATATTCAAATATCAGACCAACTATGAAAAGGCCTCTGCTGATTGTAATCATTATCCTGGTTGTTATTTTGGCTTACCCTGTCTACAGTGTGGTCAAATGGGCTCTCCAGGAGAAAAAACCGATGAACATTCTGGTTTTGAATAAGACTGTACCCACTCTCGACAGGGATACACACAGATCTTTTTTCTGGATACTTAACAATGAAAGATTCGTTGACAGGGAGAAGAAAAATTCATACTCCTTCCGTAAGGATTACTATGGTTTCTACCCTCTGAAGCCACTCAGGGAGAGACAGCACAAGAAGAGGGATTACAGACTGGCCGAGCTGATCGATCTGGCGGAATCGTACGACGCCGTCTATTTTGCCGATACCTACGGAGTCTTCTTCAGTGAATGGTACCAGGCATACAGTCGCACCCGAAGGACAAGGAAAATATATGGGGGATTGAATAACAACGACCAGTTGCTGTTATCTGAAATGCAGAAGAGAAACAAGCTGGTTGTTTTGGAATATAATTCTTTTGACTATCCTACGGCTGACCTTGAGAGATACAAGGTGGAGGAGATGCTGGGGATAAAATCAACAGGCTGGACAGGTAAATACTTCGAATCCCTCGACACAGTTGACAATCCCGATTTCCCAATCTGGATGACCGGTATGTATCGCAAATATTACAGGGAACCATGGACATTCAAGGATGCCGGTATAGTGTTTGTCAAGGACAGGGAGATTGTGGTACTGGAAACCGGAAAACACCTGACCAATCCGATACCCTTTGTAGTAACAGGTGTTGATTATGTCGAAAAGTACGGGGTACTGGAGAGTGTTCCCTTTACACAGTGGTTCGAAATCATAGAACCCAGGGAGACAGAGATTGTCTCTGAGTTCAGGCTTCAGACCACCGCTGCAGGAGACAGCCTTCTTGCCCAGAACTACCTTTCTGAAATATTTCCTGCTGTGATCGTCGATCCCCTGCAGCACAGAAACTACTATTTTGCAGGTGATTTTGCAACCAACGATATCATGTATGAAACCTCATACCTCTCCAATCAAGGGTTCCTGAAAAAAACCTATTTCTCGGAAAAGGATTCTAACGATCCGAGAAGATTTTTCTGGTTGTATTACAAACCTCTTATCAATACTATTTTCACTGATTATTACAACACCCTGGGCAACTAGCCCTGCCAATAATAATAATAAGCTATTTCATTTCCTTCTCAGGACTGTATGACCGTGTTGACCTGAGTTTTATGGTTATTGCCCCATCCTTTCCTCCACATGAAGATCACCCTTATACAACCCGAAACGGTCTGGAACAACCAGGAGGCCAATATCAGTAAGGCTGAAGCCATGATACTGAAGGCAGACGGCACCGACCTGATACTTTTGCCGGAAACCTTTAACTCGGGCTTTCTGCCTGCCGAAACCGTACAATGTACCGGCTCTGCACGACAAACTGTTGACTGGTTGAAGGGTATTGCCAGAAGAAATGATGCTGCAGTATGTACCTCAATATTTGAAAGGGTTAATGGTTCCCTTTACAACCGTCTCTTCTTCGTCACTCCCGGAGGTGATACGCATGTTTACGACAAGAGGCACCTGTTCATCGGCGATGAGAAGAAACGCGTTACACCGGGAAAGAAAAGGGTTGTGGTGACTTTCAGGGGATGGAGGATATTGCTTCAGATCTGCTATGACCTAAGGTTCCCGGTATGGTCGAGAAACCGTGATGACTACGACCTTGCCGTATATGTTGCCAACTGGCCGGAACCAAGGGCGGATGTCTGGAAAACACTTCTGAAAGCAAGGGCTATGGAAAACCAGTGCTACGTTGCCGGGGTCAACAGGGTCGGGAAAGATCCCAATGGGATAGCCTTTGCTGGTGAATCGAAGGTACTTGACCCCTATGGAAGGGATATAATTTCACTGAAAGCCTTTGCCGAGACTCAGGGTACTGCGGATCTCTCACTTGAACAACTTATAAGGTTCCGGAATGATTTTCCAGTCCTGCCCGACAGGGATGAATTCACACTTATTATTTGATAAGAGCCCTGTAAAGGATTACGGCCGGATGAACAGCCTTTTTTTCGGTTCCGTCATGAATGTGATGCCTGCAACTCGTGCCGGGTGCTGCTATAAGCACTGATGCAGAGGCCGACCTTACCTCAGGAAAGAGAACCAGTTCACCGATCCTGTTTGAGAGATCAAAGTGCTCCTTCTCATAACCGAACGATCCTGCCATGCCGCAGCAACCTGAGGGTATCTCCCTGACCCTGTAGTTGCTGGGAATTGAAAGGGCTTCAACTGAAATTGCCGGATCGGATAGCGCTTTCTGCTGGCAATGCACATGAACGAGTATCTCCTGGTGATCATCGGTAAACATTTCCCTGGTGATTCTTCCTGACCTGAATTCCGAAACGATGAATTCCTCAACTGTAAATGTGCCTTCGGCAAGTGAAAGAGCTTCCGGCTTTAAATCACTCCTGACCAGGTCGGGATATTCATCCCTGAAGGAAAGAATAGCCGAAGGCTCGATACCGATAACAGGTATGCCCCTTGCAGCCATGGGGTAAAGGAGTGTAACATTTCTTTCAGCTATTGAGGCAGCCTTTCGGATAAAACCTTTCGAGATGAAGGTCCTTCCACTAACGCATCTCCCTACAGTTAACACCCTGTAGTTGAGACTGGTAAGCAGCTGAAAAGTCATAATACCTGTCTCTGTGTCATTGTACTCGGTAAACTCATCGATGAACAGGCAGACCTCGGAAACCGGGCTAACAGGATTCAGGGAAGAAAGATTCCTTTTGAGCCAGCGAGTAAGTGTAACCCTGTGGAGAGCCGGAATAGACCTCCCCGGTGCAATGCCGGCAATTCTCCTGACAAGTTTCGATACTATTCTGCTGCCTGCAGCCCGGTTGAAAAGAGCAGGCAGAAGAGAACCTAGTTTATTTATTGAGGTAATATGGGCTATAAGCCATGTTCTTAGAGATATACCATTTATATCATTCCAGTGCTGAAGGAATTCAGCCTTTATTTTCGCAATATCTACACCCGAAGGACATTCTCCCTTGCACCCCTTGCATGACAGGCACAGGTCGAGTATTTCATTTATCTCCGGCTGGTTCCAGTTTCCCCGGGCAGCTTCGGGAAGATACTGCCTGAGGATGTTGGCCCTGGCCCTTGTGGAGAGTCTTTCATCGTGAGTGGCCATATAGCTGGGACACATGGTTCCCCCGATAATGTATGACTTGCGGCAGTCGGCCGATCCGCTGCATTTTTCTGCAGCCCTAATTATTCCACCGGTTAAACTGAAATCCATAAATGTATCAGGTTCCCCGGAGGGACCCATGCCGTATCTGAGATTCAGATCAATTGGAGAAGCATTAACCTTGATACCGGCATTCAGAATATTCAGGGGGTCCCATGTTTCCTTCAGCGAGCGGAGAAGAGAGTAGTTGTGTTCGCCCAATAATACCGGTATAAACTCGCTTCTCAGCCTGCCATCGCCATGTTCACCGCTGAGTGACCCTCTGTATTTTCTCACCAGTCCGGCTGTTTCCAGCCCTATTTTTCTGAACAGTTCCCTGTCCCTCTCCTCCCTGAGATCCATTACAGGCCTGACATGCAGTTCGCCAGTCCCGATATGGGCATGAAGGACAACATCCTTGCCGAACCGGTCAAGCAGGGCTGTAAGTTCATTCATGTAGTCTGGTAGATCAGCCGGCCTGACAGCAGTGTCCTCAATGAGCGATACAGGCCTTGCGTCACCCTTCATGTTTGAAAGAACACCCAGTCCGGCCTTCCGGAGCTCCCAGACCTTTCCGATGTCATTTCCTGTTATCAGTGGGAAATTGTACCCAAAGCCCTCAGCCTTAAGGGCACCGGTGAGCAGTGATGCCTTCTCCGCAATCTCCTCGTCGCTGTATCCGTTGATTTCAATGATAAGAATTGCTCCTGGTTCCCCGGTGATAAAAAACCTGTTGTTACGCTGACTCAGATTGTTTTCGGTAAGGCGGAGTATTCTGTTGTCCATCATCTCAACGGCTGCCGGTTTAAACCTGAGTGCGATCAGGTTTGCCCTGAATGCTTCATCACGTTCCTTAAGGTGGACGCACAGCAGGGCCCTGAAGGGAGGAGGCAGTGGTACCAGGTTAAGTTTTATCCGGGTCACTATGGCCAGTGTCCCCTCTGAGCCTGCCACCAGTGCGGAAATATTGAAGGGCTTTCCGTTCCCCGAAAAGATGTCAGTATCAAGCAGCAGATCGAGGCAGTACCCGGTATTCCGCCTGGTAATTTCCCGGTGAGGAAATTCTTCGGAGATAATTTTCCTGTTCAGGGGATCTGACAATATCTGCCTGAGGTTCCTGCATATATTGCCTTCCAGGTTTTGCTTTTCACACAGTTTATTGAATTGAGAGGCATCGACCTCACCGAATATGGCTTCTGACCCGTCACTGAGAATGCATGTAAGCTCCCTGAGATGCTCTCTTGTGGATCCGTAAACAAGGGAATGCAGTCCGCATGCGTTGTTGCCTACCATCCCGCCGATGGTGCATCTGCTTGATGTTGATGTTTCTGGCGCAAAGAAGAGGCCGTGGGGCTTCAGGTACAGGTTCAGTTCATCGAGTACCACGCCAGGTTCAACCTCAATCCATTTTTCCTCGCGATTGAAGTCGATTATGCGGTTCATATGGCGCGATATGTCAGCAACGATTCCTTTCCCTACAGCCTGACCGGCCAGGGATGTGCCGGCAGCCCTCATAGTGAGTCCTGTTCCGTTACTCCTGCAATAGTCCAGCAACTTCCTTATGTCGTCGGCATCAGTAGGCCAGGCAACCGCGACAGGCTTTTCCGAATAGACTGATGCGTCACTCGAATAGGCGGTTCTGGTTATTTCATCGGTAAACAGTTCGCCATTAAGTGAGCGGGAAAGATTTTCAAGAGAGCCTGTCAACATCATGCCTGTAAGATGGAGTCCCCAAAAATACAAAATCCCTGTTCAGACTGCCATTTTTTGCCGCACAATTGATGTTAATAAATTAACATAAGAGGTAATAGTGATATTAATCATATGTAAATAAGTTGGTTGATAGAACTTTTTTTTCGTACATTTAGCCAGAAAATTCAAGATTACTTAAAATATTGATATACAATGGACTTAATAGAGAAGATCAAGGAGAAGGCCCGTAAGCATCAGATGAGGATTGTACTGCCTGAGGGGCTGGAACCAAGAACCCTCGAGGCAGCAGATATTGCTATCCGCGAGAAGCTGGCGAGGATTATCCTTATAGGTAACCCGGAGAAGATAAGGGAGGAGGCCCTGGCCAGGGGATTCCGTCACATTGGGGATGCTGCAATCGTGGATCCTGCAGGTCACCCTGCACGGGAACGTTACATCGACATGATGGTGGAAATAAGAAAGAGCAAGGGACTGACACGCGAGGAGGCATCCACACTGATAGAAAACCCGCTTTACCTGGGGGTGATGATGATAAAGGCCGGGGATGCGGATGGTGAAGTTGCGGGGGCTGATAATGCAACCGGAGATGTGTTGAGGCCGGCGTTCCAGTATGTCAAGACTGCGCCCGGAATGTCGGTGGTTACCGGTGCTTTTATCATGATATTGAAGGACAGGGAGTTTGGTGATAACGGGATTATGATGTTTGCAGATTGTGCCGTTCATCCCGATCCAACGGAGAGTGAGCTTGCAGAGATAGCCGTCGCCACTGCAAACACCTATAAGGCTATTGTCGGGGGAGAACCAAGGGTGGCCATGCTAAGCTTCTCGACAAAGGGAAGTGCCAGGCACCCCATGGTCGACAAGGTTGTAAATGCCACCAGAATAGCTTCTGAGATGGCTCCGTGGCTTCAGATCGACGGTGAGTTGCAGGCCGACGCCGCAATAGTGGAAGCGATAGGACAGAAAAAATCACCGGGCAGCAGGATAGCAGGCAAAGCCAACATTCTTGTTTTTCCAACCCTTGAAACCGGCAACATTGCCTATAAGCTCGTGCAGAGGCTAGCACATGCCGAGGCAGTTGGTCCGGTACTCCAGGGAATGGCTGCTCCCATAAATGACCTCTCACGGGGCTGTTCGGTCAGCGACATTGTAAGCCTTATCGCTATTACCGCCAACCAGGCAGCAGAGAAAAAGTAGGGAAATATCGGATACTAACGGGAAACCAGAAAAGGAAACACAATGATAATTTTAGTTCTGAACTGTGGAAGTTCATCAATAAAGTACAAGGTATACAGAATTAACCATGAAGCCGAGGTCGTAGCTACCGGCCTTCTCGAGAGAATAGGTCTCAATGACGGCATAATGACACATAAACCTGCCGGCAAGGAGAAATACCAGACCATTACCGATATTCCCGATCATACGGTGGGTATCAATCTGGTGGTGAGTGCACTGCTCGACCACAAGCATGGCGTTATTCGCGACATTAATGAGATCAAGGCTGTGGGCCACCGTGTTGCCCATGGCGGGGAATTCTTCCAGTCGAGCGTATTCATTACGGCGGGCGTGAAGAAGGATATCGAATCCCTGTGCGAACTTGCACCCCTTCATAATCCGGCCAATCTGAAGGGTATCCTGTCAGTCGAGAAGCTTATCCCGGAGGTGCCGCAGGTTGCGGTTTTCGATACCTCATTCCACCAGACAATGCCCGATTACGTATATATGTATGCCATTCCGTACGAGTACTATGAGAAATACAGGATCAGGAAGTATGGTTTTCACGGAACCAGTCACAAGTTTGTTGCAGCAAAGGCTGCCGCTATGCTGGGAAAGAAGATGGAGGATCTCAGGATCATCACCTGCCATCTCGGAAACGGAGCATCCATAACTGCAATTCAAGATGGTGTATCGGTTGATACTTCCATGGGATTCACACCTGTTGATGGACTGATTATGGGAACACGGACAGGCGAGATTGATCCCGGCGTACTTCTATATCTTGCTGACAGAGAGAATCTTAATCTGGCTGGTGTAAACAATCTAATTAACAAGAAGAGTGGTGTCGCCGGTATTTCCAAGATATCCTCTGACATGCGCGACCTCGAGAGTGCATCAGCGGAGGGCAACAAGCTGGCAAAACTTGCACTTGACATGTATGCCTACAAGGTTAAGAAGTTTATCGGTGCCTATATCGCAGCCATGAACGGACTCGACCTGCTGATATTCACCGGGGGAATCGGTGAGAACGATTTCAACATGAGGAAGATGATCAGCACAGGGATGGACTACATGGGTATCGAGTTTGACGAGGCAGCAAATAACGGTGTCAAGGGTAGAGACCTTGTAATTTCCAAACCGGGAAGCCCTGTTACGGTGATGTCGATAAATACCGATGAGGAGCTGGTTATTGCCACCGATACAAAGAACATCGTTGAATCGATGGGATACTGATTTATAAATAATTGATCCCCCGTACATATGATACTGAAAAAACTCAATGACCTTAAAAGTTTGGCTACCAGGGGGCAAAGAAAGCGGCTGGTACTGGCAGCAGCGCAGGATCCCTTCTCCCTGAACGCCGTGATGCATGCTCATTCAGAAGGGATCGTTGATCCCATACTTATTGGTGTCAGGTCCGAGATTGAGGCTTTGGCCCGGGAATTCGGACATACTCTCGATGGCATTGCTGTGATCGAGGAGCCAGATACCGAAAAGGCTGTTGAGCTTTCGGTTAAGATGGTGAGCGGCAGGGAGGCAGATGTACTGATGAAGGGTAAGGTGGGAACCTCAACACTTCTGAAGGGCGTTCTGAACAAGGAGTGGGGACTGAGAACCGGAAATCTGCTTTCACATTTTGCACTTTTCGAGGTTAAAACCTATCACAAGCTTATCGCCGTAGCTGATGTTGCGATGAATATAGCTCCAAGCCTTCAGGAAAAAATAGCCATCGTCGACAATTCTGTAGCCTGTCTTAACAGGCTTGGACTGGCAATGCCCAAGGTGGCCGTACTGGGTGCCGTTGAGATGGTCAATGAAAATATGGAAGCTACACTGCACGCTGCCCTGCTTTCGAAGATGAACCAGCGCGACCAGATCAGGAATTGCATCATCGATGGTCCTCTTGCATTTGACAATGCCATAAGTTATGAGAGTGCAAAGCATAAGGGTATTATGAGTGATGTGGCCGGAGATACCGATTTGCTGATAATGCCTGATATTGAAGTGGGCAACGTTCTGTACAAGTCGCTTGTGTTCTTCGCTAATGCCAAGGTGGCCGGTGTAATCCTTGGTGCCAGTGCTCCCATAGTCCTGACGTCGAGATCAGACTCTGAAGAGGCAAAATACTACAGCATCATCCTGGCCGCTGCCGCAAGTTAGTATCATCACACCTGACCATATGATTACACGACTGGAGGACCTTGCCGCCCGGGTAAGGGCGGCCGGCAGAAAGTACCGGATTGCAGTTGCATGGGCACATGACACAAACACTGTAGGTGCCCTGAAGAGAGCATCCGATGAGGGTTTCATCGAACCCCTGATGACAGGTGACCCTGGGATAATCGGGAAGATGGCATCAGAGGCAGGGTTCGGTCCGACGGATTTCAGGATCATTGAAGCCGGTAACGAATCAGCGGCAGCGACAGCGGCAGTATCGCTGACCCGCAGCGGGGAGGCCGATATTGTAATGAAGGGACTTGTGGGGACAGACAAGTTTCTCAAGGCGGTAATGGACAAGGAGACGGGAATATTGCCTCCGAAGGCCGTCATGACATATGTTTGCGCCGTTGAGATACCTGCCTATCACAAATTGCTCTTCATTACCGACCCTGCGGTCATTCCCTTTCCCGATCTTGATCAGAAGATAGCCATGGCAAATTATGCCATAGGTATGGCAGAGAAGTTCGGAATAGATAATCCTAAAGTAGCCCTCGTCGGAGCCTCTGAAAAGGTAAGCAGGCACTTTGAGAATTCAATTGACTATTCTGTAATGTGCAAGATGGCAGACCGAGGCCAGATACGAAAATGCGTAATGGACGGACCACTCGATATTATGCTTGCCTGTGACCCGGAAAGCGTTGAAATAAAAGGAGTTCCAACTCCTGTAGGTGGAGATGCCGATATATTGTTGTTCCCGAACCTTGAATCATGTAATCCCTTCTACAAGGGACTGATGCTCTTCGGTGGCGGTGAACTCGCCGGTATAATATGCGGACCCACCAAACCGGTGGTGGTAATGTCGAGGAGTGAAAGTGAAAAGTCAAAATATTACTGCATATCACTTGCTTGCCTGATGGTTTGAATTCCCGTAAAACAAAACTGAACCGAGAAAATGATGAAAAGGCTTATTCTGGCTATAAACCCTGGCTCAACCTCAACCAAATTCGGTCTCTTTGAGGAGGAGATACTGCTGTTTGAAGTAACCCTGAGGCATTCCAGTGAAGAACTGTCGGGATTCAGGAAGATCACCGACCAGTATTCATTCCGCAAGGAGCTCATCATGAAGGAACTGGAGGAGAGGAAGATCAACCTTGGACGGATAGCCGCCGTTGTCGGAAGGGGAGGCCTTGTCAAGCCAATTGAATCGGGAATATATGAGGTAAATGAGACCATGAAGGAGGATCTGAGAACCGGACTGATGGGAGAGCATGCCAGCAACCTGGGCGGTCTTATTGCTGGTGATATAGCAGGTTCACTTGATGGGGCCAGGGCTTTTATCGTTGATCCGGTGGTTGTGGATGAGATGGAACCGGTAGCCCGCATTGCCGGACACCCGGAATTCAGGAGGGTTTCAATATTTCACGCCCTTAACCAGAAGGCTATTGCCCGTACCTACGCCCGTTCAGTTGGCAGGAAGTATGAGGATCTTAACCTGATTGTCGCCCACATGGGAGGAGGCATCAGCGTCGGTGCCCACCGTAAGGGCAGGGTGATAGATGTCAACAATGCCCTTAACGGTGAAGGACCATATTCGCCCGAGCGATCGGGAGGATTGCCCGCCGGACAACTGGTGGATGTTTGCTTCAGCGGCAAATATACAAAAGATGAGGTCAGGTCAATGATAACAGGGAAGGGCGGTATGGTTGCCTATCTCGGAACCAACGATTTCAGGGAGGTATGCCGCAGAGCCGGGGAGGGCGACGAGAAAGCCCGGCTGATACGTGATGGTGCTGCATACCAGGTGGCCAGAGAGATCGGAGCCCTTGCAGCAGTTCTCCACGGAAAGGTGGATGCGATCATCCTTACAGGCGGAATGGCCTACCAGGAGTCCCATGTGGATATTATCCGGCAGATGACCTCATTCATCGCTAAAATAGCCGTATATCCCGGTGAGGATGAGCTTAAGGCACTGGCATTTAATGGTTTAATGGCACTCGACAACCAGATCGGAATAAAAACCTATTTATGATCACGGGGTACTCCTGCTGACAGGAAGAATCTTTCCGTTAAAATACCTGTGTCCGCGAAGGGCAAATTCAGCAATGAACTGTGCTATCCCATCAGCAGAAATCGGGGCGGTGTAACCCGGGAAGGCTATCCTGAACATATCGGTGTCAACAGCACCCGGACATAAGCAATTGACACTTATCTCCATGGGGGCAAGTTCAACGGCCAATGATTCACTCATTGATGCCAGCGCTGCCTTTGAAGCACTGTAAAGTGAAAGCCCGGGGAACTTAACACTTCCCTGAACTCCGCCCATGCTGCCTATATTGACAATATGGGAACCCCTTGCCATGAACGGAAGCATTTCCCTGATCAGGAGCACAGGTCCGAAAAAATTAACCTCAAACATTTCCCTTGCTTCCGGTTCGGTTGCCTCAGCAAAAAGGGATTTCCTGAGAAGCCCGGTAAAATTCAGAATTGCATCAAGCTTAATGGATTCCCTTAAGAGGTGGTTTTTAAGCCCTTCCAGCTCTTTAGCTCCCTTGGCGGTGTCAATGGCCATCACATGTATGTTCTTATTGTCTGCGGCTCCGGAAAGGCTCCTGAGGGCAGATTCATCCCTCCCGGTAACTATCAGGGAATATCCGGGGTCTTCGGCTATCTTCAGTGCGGTAGCCCTTCCCATTCCTTTTGATCCGCCATTTATAAGTATATTCATGGTTCCCCGATATTAAATTTTCACTTTTTTCGTTTACTTTGGAACACTGGCGGTAAAGGTAACAACGCCGTGATTATAATGCAAAACAATAATTTTAATGAAAAGGAATAAATCGTTTTTTCTTCTCCTGATACTGGCATCTGTAACTGTCAATATCAGCGGACAGTATGTGAAGGAGGAGGCTCCGCCATTGAGGGAACGGATATTCTTTGCGGGTAACCTGGGCCTTCAGCTGGGAACCTATACCAACATCCAACTGGCGCCTTCGGTCGGAATATGGCTGCTTCCAAGGCTATCCCTGGCTGTAGGTCCCACTTACCAGTTCTACAAGGATCCTTTGGGTAAAACGGATATTTACGGAATCAGGACCTACAGCGAATTTTTGCTTATCAGGGATTTCAACAACCTTGTTCCCATAGGGTATAACGCAGGCTTCTACACCCATATCGAGTATGAGGGCATCAGTCTCAGGAAAAACTACTGGATAGCACCATACAATGAGGACGGAAGGTTCATGGTTAATTCTGCCCTGGTAGGGTTTGGGCTCAGCCAGAACATCGGTCCGCGGTCAGCAATGACATTCACCCTTCTCTGGGTAATTACTGACAACGAATTTGGCATCTACGGCAATCCTGAGATAAGGATAGGGTTCATGTTCTGAAACAATTGAAGTCAGGCTGCAAAACATAATCACAGGTATGGTATGTATCGCTATTAATTGTAGATTTGCCGCTTATTGTATTTTAACCGTCGCTGGTACTGTCAGTATCTGTCACGGAACCGGTAAATTTTATTGTGATACATAGCGTAATTAAATGAAACTGTAAGCTTTTAACTTAGGCAGGGATACTGATATTCCCAGATTGCCTGAAAAAAATACTGAATAGCGGCTTATGACGAAGATTACTCACAACAAATTTGTTTCCCTCCTTTATGAATTAAGGGAAACCGACAAAAGTGGAAAGATCATTGAGGAGATGGATACGACCCGTCCGTTGTCATTTATTTTTGGAACCGGAAGATTGATTCCAGGGTTTGAATCGGGAATAGCTTCACTTTCCGAGGGAGATGGTTTCATTTTCACCGTCCGGTCGGACGATGCTTATGGAGAGAGGAGGGAGGACCTGATATTGGATGTTCCTATCGGGATCTTCGAAAATGAAGGCAAAATAAATGAGGAGATCTGCTTCGTGGGCAATACCGTGCCAATGTCCGACAGCCACGGCAGAAGAATTGACGGTATCATTAACCAGATAAGCGACGATTTTGTAAGGATGGACTTTAATCACCCGTTGGCTGGCTGTGATCTTCATTTCTCAGGCCGCATTCTCCAGGTAAGAGATGCCACCAACGACGAGATTGAGGCGGTGAGGAAAAGCTCTTCATGCTCCTCCTGCGGAAGTAACAACGGCACAGGCTGCAGCGGTGAATGCTGAGGTGACATGTAATCAAATGGTCCGGAACCACAAGATAAGTTAACATATCGATATATTATATATGAAAAAGAACAAAAAAAAGTATCCGGTGTGGCTGAAAATCCTGATAGGTATGTTCCTTGGCATTATCTGGGGCCTGGTAGCCACCGCTACCGGCCTCGAGGACTTTACATCCGACTGGGTAAGACCCTGGGGGATCATCTTTATCAAGCTTCTGAAGCTTATTGCCGTACCCATTATATTCATTTCACTGGTTAAGGGGATCACCAGTGTTACTGATATCTCAAAACTGTCCAGAATCGGTCTCAAGACACTTGCACTGTATGTCATAACCACGGCAACCACGGTAATCCTCGGACTGGTGGTTGTCAACGCATTCAAGCCGGGTGATTCCTTTTCGGAAGAGAAGAAGAGGGAACTCCAGCAGGTTTATTCCTCTTCGGTGTCGGAAAAGCAGGATATGGCCGGAGGCATGAAGGAGCAGTCCCCGCTCTTCTTCTTCGAGGATATGGTTCCCGACAATATTTTCAAGGCGGCCGGGGATAATACCAAAATGCTCCAGATAATCTTCTTTGCAGTTCTGTTTGCCATCGCAATGATACTCCTTGAAGCCAATAAGGTGACGACTGTTAAAAATCTTCTCGATGGCATGAATGATATTATGCTGAAGATAGTTGACCTTATAATGGCATTCGCCCCGATAGGTGTCTTTGCCTTGCTTTCGGCACTTATAACGGATTTTGCTGGTGATGTGCAACTGTTTGTAGCTCTTGGCAAATATGCCCTTATAACCTTTTTCGGAATAGTTGCCATCCTGATTTTGTTTTATCCGTTGCTTATCTTACTCTTAACGAAGCTCCGGGTAAAAGACTTCATGAATGCAATTTTTCCGGCACAGCTTGTCGCCTTTTCAACCAGTTCGAGCGCTGCCACACTTCCGGTAACAATTAAACAGTGTACAACTAAACTCAATATTTCTGAGGGGGTTGCCAACTTCGTATTGCCTGTCGGAGTGACTATCAACATGAACGGGGCTTCATTCTACCAGGCTGTTTCAGCTGTATTTATTGCCCAGGTGTTCGGACTTGACCTGACTTTCACTCAGCAGTTGACCATAGTGCTGACAGCCACACTGGCTTCAATAGGGGCCCCGGGTGTTCCGGGAGGAGCCGTCATAATGCTGGTAATAGTACTTGGCTCGGTAGGTATTCCTGCTGAGGGACTCGCATTAATACTCGGGATAGAGAGGCCACTTGATATGATCAGGACCGTTGCAAATGTCACAGGTGATGCCGCAGTGGCTGCTATAGTGGAATCAGGCGAGATAAGAAGAGAAAAGAGAAAATCGGGCTTAAGCTGACAGAAAGATAAACCAATAGAACTTTTTCACTATACCGGGATGAGCATTTCAATCCCGGTATTTTTTATTTCATTAGCCTGGAAATCAAGGCCAGACAGGAGAGAAGCTGTCTTTTTAAACCATTCCAGAATTTAATATTTGCCTTTGATTCGCCCAGCGGACTGAAAGAAATCACTCCTGAAGAGGCTTAATTCCCTTAACGGAAAGAAATGCTGCCATTGGTTCACTCTCCGGAGTCGTTAAACAGGATGATCATATCCTTAGGGTGGGCAATGGAGGGATGTTGCAGGCAAACCGAATGAATAAACGGATAATACTGCTATTTACAGATGTAACCAGGACGAAACGATAGATTTTATTATCTGTTAGTTACACGGGTGAACATTACAGGAATACAGCTGTAATTATAATTAGCCACACTGAAATATGTTTCATAAATATCAGTGAATCAGGTATTAAATGAATAATAACTTATCTGAAAATCGATATGAACTTCACCATATAAGTCAATTAGCAAACATATTTTTTAGAAATATCATATAATATACGTTATATCAGTATTATAGGAATCTAATATTAAGTATTGGTATAATTAGTTATCCTTCATTTAACCCATATGTGTATTGATTCCTGGCTATGGGTTATGATCCCTGTATAGCTGTAATTACAAATGTAAACCAACAATAGTTACATATGTAAGCAATAGATTGTTTACATTTGTGTAATATAAATTCACAATATGAAAAACAGGGTAATCCAGTTTTTAAGCAGGGAGAATAAGACTTCAGCTCAATTTGCCGAGGAGATAGGAGTTCAGCCATCGGGAGTATCGCATATACTCTCCGGACGTAATAATCCGAGTCTCGATTTTGTGCTTAAAATGCTGAAACGATACAGCTTCATATCTCCGGAATGGCTTCTTTTCGGGAATGAGCCGATGTACAGGGCCAATGTCAATCCCACATTATTCGATGAGGATATAATGGATAATGACAGTAGTGAAAATGTGACAGGTAATAACAGGCCGGCTGATACTGTTGAGGTTTTGCATACGGGGAAGGAAGATGTCGTGACTGATAATGTTCCTGTATCAAAGTTGGCTGGAAAGGTACCTGCCGGAAAAATATCCAGGGTAATTCTCTTCTATGAGGACAGAAAATTTGAGGAGTACTATCCTGAATAGGTACATATTATTCTTTTTGTTATTTTCCTGTACCTGGATTGGAACCATACCCCTATATTTGTGCAGAAACAGACATTCATGGGCAAGTTCGTCAGAGATGTACTGATCGTTGACAGTAAGAGGCTTAACGACGATCATTTTGTTCTTACCCTCGACACAGGCAGTCCTTACCCTGAAATCAGGCCCGGCCAGTTCATTCAGCTGAAGATTGAGGGCAGCAGTGAAACCTTTCTCAGGAGGCCGTTTTCGGTTCATGACTACGATGGTAAAGGAACCATTAAGGTTCTGGTCAGGGTTGTTGGACCGGGAACCCGAAGGCTTGCGGAATATCGCTCGGGTGATTCGATAAATGCCCTGTTTCCCCTCGGCAATTCATTCTCAATGCCGGCGTCAGGTGAAAATGTGCTTCTTGCAGGAGGGGGTTGCGGGATAGCACCGCTGCTCTTCCTGGGAAAAGAGTTGAGAAATAGGAAGATAAATCCCCTGTTCCTGCTGGGATTCCGGAACAGGGAATCAATGATTGAAATTGAACAGTACAGGAACCTCGGAGATGTATACATTACAACTGAAGATGGCAGTGAGGGAGAGAAGGGATTTCTTACTGATCATTCCCTGCTTGACAGGGAGACTTTTAACAGGATTTACTGCTGCGGGCCTGAGCCTATGATGATGGCAGTGGCCGATTATGCCCGAAGGCATGGGTCCATCTGTGAGGTGTCGCTGGAACACCTTATGGCATGCGGATTTGGTGCCTGTCTTTGTTGTGTTGTTCCTACCCTCAGGGGAAATCTCTGCACCTGCACTGAAGGACCCGTTTTCAACTCAAATGAACTGAAATGGCAGATCTCTCGGTAAATCTTAACGGATTGACACTCAACAATCCGGTAATGTCTGCTTCCGGTACTTTCGGTTATGGATCGGAGTTTGATGATTTCTTTGATGTTTCTCTCCTTGGCGGTATCATACTTAAGGGAATTACTGCTGAGCCGAGGGAGGGAAATCCCTATCCAAGGATGGCTGAAACCGCTTCGGGCATGCTTAACTCGGTAGGTTTGCAGAACAGGGGAGTAAGGCACTTTGTATCGGAAATATATGATGTTGTTTCCCGGTATGATACCCGGGTCGTGGTAAATGTCAACGGCAGCAATATAGAAGAGTATGTAACTGTTGCCTCGCAGGTAGCCACTCTTGACAAGATACCCGCCATCGAACTCAACATCTCATGTCCCAATGTGAAAATGGGGGGCATGGCCTTCGGCACTGACCGGAAAAGTGCCAGGGAGGTTATAAGGGCGGTAAGGAATGTCTGGCCGCGACATATGATGGTCAAACTCTCCCCAAATGTTACCAGCATTACGGAGTTTGCCCGGATAGCAGAAGAGGAGGGAGCCGATTCTGTTTCACTGATCAATACCCTGCTCGGAATGGCAATTGACAGCAGAACACGCAGACCAAAACTTGCCACTGTAACCGGCGGCCTGTCGGGTCCGGCTGTCAAACCGGTGGCACTAAGAATGGTATGGCAGGTGTCAAAGGCTGTCAAAATTCCCGTTGTTGGTCTGGGAGGAATCATGAACGCGGAAGATGCAGTTGAATTTATCCTGGCTGGTGCCTCTGCAGTTCAGGTAGGAACCGCTTCATTCATTAATCCTGCAGCCTGTATTAACATTATAGAAGGCCTTAAGAACTATTGCCTTGAGAATGGAATTGAAAGAATTGAGTCATTGACAGGTTCGCTAATGGTCTGATGATTGTACGGGAATCCCCCCAAACATCAAATCCGGGACATTTTCTGCTGGTTAGTTACATGGTATTTATTATATTTGTAAAGCAAACCTGCCAAAAATCCATTAATCATTAAAAAACATAGCTCTATTATGACAGATAACTTACAAATTGATAATCTGGACAGGAAGATACTGGATATCATAACCAAGAATGCGAGGATACCATACCTCGAGGTTGCCAGGGAGTGCAATGTCTCCGGTGCCGCAATTCACCAGCGGGTTCAGAGGCTGATAAGGACAGGAGTGATTAAGGGGTCTGAGTTCAAGGTTGACCCCGTTATGGTCGGATTCAGGACCTGTGCCTA
The DNA here is from genome assembly GCA_034004335.1 of Bacteroidales bacterium. Classification (GTDB taxonomy): domain Bacteria; phylum Bacteroidota; class Bacteroidia; order Bacteroidales; family VadinHA17; genus SLNP01. The sequence goes on from JAVEWX010000011.1 coordinate 35,571, forward strand.
CATAGGAATATTTCTGGATTCTCCGGGAAACTACAAAGAGGCCGTGTCAAAACTGAAAGGCATTCCTGAGGTTATTGAATGCCACTACACTACCGGCAATTACTCATTGTTCATCAAGGTCTATACACGCGATAACGAACATCTGAGAAGTGTACTTACCGATAAGATCCAGACCATTCCCGGTGTCGTCAGAACGGAAACGCTGATCTCACTGGAAGAGTCAATAAACAGGCAGATACCTGTATTATCTCATTGAATGATATTCAGTATCAGGACACAACCTGCTGTTCTAAAAAGAAAGAGGACCATATTTTACGGTCCTCTGGCTTATTGGTGATCCAGCTGGGGCTCGAACCCAGGACCCCATCCTTAAAAGGGATGTGCTCTACCTGCTGAGCTACTGAATCCTGTTTTAAATGCGAGTGCAAATTTAGAAAAAAAAATAAAATATGCCCAAGCCATTTTATATTTTTTAAAAAAATAATATTATTTATTTTAACATGATGGTAATAAACCGTACTTTA
>JAVEWX010000012.1:0-35689 GCA_034004335.1 Bacteroidales bacterium
CAGGCACCTGGGTCAGACAGGGTGATGTAATAGGCTATGTAGGCAGCAGCGGCCTTAGTACCGGGCCTCACCTCGATTTCAGGTTTTACAAGAACGGCACCCCCGTTGATCCGCTAAAGGTTGAGGCACCTCCCGTTGAACCGGTGGCTGAAGAAAACCGGGAACGATTCTCCGCGGTGCTGGAGATGATGGTACTGCTACTGAGGAATATCTGAAGAAGATAATTGGTGGTCCTTCAGAAGCTTTTCTATGACGGAAGGATAATACCTGTATTCAAGTTCATGAATCCTGGCGGCAAGGGTCTCCGGAGTATCATCCTCCCAGACTTCGCATTCAGCCCTGAAGATTATATCGCCTTCGTCGTACCGCTCGTTAACGAAATGTATTGTTATTCCCGACACCTTCGAGCCTGATGCGATTACAGCCCTGTGCACCCGGTCACCATACATCCCCCTGCCCCCGAAATCCGGCAGTAGTGCCGGGTGAATGTTAACTATTCTTCCCCTGAAACTGTCGAGCAGGTCACCCGGTATGAGCCAGAGAAAGCCTGCGAGAACAATGAAATCAACCTCCAGGATCCGAAGCTGCTCAAGCACCTTTCCGCTACCGTATAAATCATTCCGGTCGAAAAGTACAACCGGTACACTAAGTCGGGCTGCCCTAATTATTACGCCGGCATTCGGATTATTGACGAACAGGGCAACGACATCCGCGTTTTTCCCGGTCGAAAAATGTGTTATAATGTTCTCCGCATTGCTGCCCGACCCTGAGGCAAATATTGCTATCTTGTTCATTATATGCGTATTAGCCGGCTTTGCAAAACTGTCCCATGTAAAGCTACCGGGGTTGTATAAATTTGATTATCAATACATTTAGACAAAGTAACAACAAAATTTCCTCAAATCATTTGAATAATACTTTACAAATATATTTCTTTGCAGGGTTTTAAAACTAGTACTAATTTAAAATTAAGGGTATGTCTGACATTGCAACAAGAGTAAAACAGATCATCGTTGACAAGTTAGGTGTAGATGAATCAGAGGTAACGGCTGATGCCAGCTTTACAAATGATCTTGGAGCCGATTCTCTCGACACTGTTGAGCTGATAATGGAATTTGAAAAGGAATTCAACATCGGCATTCCTGATGATCAGGCCGAAAGCATCAGTACCGTTGGCGATGCCATCAGGTACATCGAGGAGAATGCAAAGTAACATTGCATAAATTAAGCCTGTCTATGAGAAGGGTTGTGGTTACCGGCATGGGGGCACTGACTCCTATTGGTAATGATTTACATGAATACTGGAAAGGGCTGGTTGAAGGAGTCAGCGGGTGTGATCTTATCCGCTCTTTTGACGCCTCCAGGTTCAAAACCAGGTTTGCATGTGAACTTAAAGGCTATGACCCGACTAATTATTTTGACCGGAAGGAGTCACGCAAGATGGATCTTTACGCCCAGTATGCACATATTGCAGCTGATGAGGCGCTTAAGGATTCGGGGCTGGATCTCAACTCCGTCAACAAGGACAGGTTTGGCGTTATCTGGTCATCCGGAATCGGGGGTATCGAAACTTTCACACAGGAGATAAAAGGGTTTGTAACGGGCGACGGAACTCCCCGTTTCAGCCCTTTCTTTATCCCCAAGATGATCGGAGACATCGCCGGAGGGCTGCTTTCGATAAAATATGGCTTCAGGGGGCCCAATTTCTCCACTGTATCGGCATGTGCCTCTTCAACCAATGGCCTTATTGATGCCTATACCTACATAGCCATCGGCAAAGCCGATTTCTTCATTGCGGGAGGATCGGAGGCAGCAATCAATGAGCCCGGCATTGGCGGGTTCAACTCCATGCAGGCTATTTCAACCAACAATGAGGAGTACAAAACCGCATCGCGCCCGTTCGACAAGACCCGTGACGGATTCGTAATGGGTGAAGGCGGAGGTGCCCTCATACTGGAAGAGTATGAACATGCCCTTGCCCGTGGCGCCCATATTTACGCCGAGGTTGTGGGAACCGGGATGACCGCCGATGCCTATCACCTCACCGCACCTCACCCCGAAGGGCTGGGTGCACTTAACGTGATGAAACAGGCAGTGGAAAGTTCCGGCCTGCAACTGAGCGACATTGATTATATCAACGTTCATGGAACCGCTACCCCCCTGGGCGATATCTCTGAAGCCAGGGCTATCAGGACACTCTTCGGAGAGCATGCCTACAAAATGAACATCAGTGCTACCAAATCCATGACGGGGCACCTGCTGGGTGCAGCCGGAGCCATAGAAGCCATAGCTACCGTTATGGCAGTCTTTGGAAACATTGTACCACCAACCATTAACTTCAGGGTTCCCGATCCCGACATCGACCAGGCACTTAACATAACGCCCAACAAGGCAGAGGCACGACAGGTTAATGCAGCCATCAGCAACACCTTCGGTTTTGGAGGTCATAATGCCTCCGTCGTCTTCAAAAAAGTCTGATCTTGGTATCGCTGTTCCTTAAGAAGCGTAACGGAACATATATCCTTGATAAAAAGGAATTCAGGTCCCGGCTGAAAAGCATACTGGGCTTCAGTCCCGGCAACCTGATGATCTATGAAATGGCATTCATCCACCGCTCGGCATCCTTTCTCCTTCCCGACGGTACCAGGATCAACAACGAAAGGCTTGAGTACCTGGGTGATGCCGTACTCAATTCCATCCTGTCAGAACACCTGTTCTCCCTTCTTCCGGATGCTGATGAAGGAACACTTACAAAGACCCGGTCAAAACTTGTCAACAGGGAAATATTGAACCAGACTGCCAGGAAGATGGGTATTGACACTCTCCTGGTAACCCAGACTGCAACCACAGGTAATTCAAGGCATCTTTACGGCAATGCACTCGAAGCCCTTACTGGTGCCATTTTCATTGACAGGGGATACAAAAAAACCAGGAAATTTATCACCGGAAAACTTCTCAGGTCATACATAGACATCCGGAAAGTGCTGGGGAAGGAGAATGACTACAAGAGCCTGCTTTTTGAATGGGCTCAGAGGAACAGGATTGATATCCTGTTTAACTTCAGGGAAGAATTTGATGAAGGAAGTAAACGCGTATTCTTTTGTGCCACTCTTACAGTCGGCAATAAAATTATGGGGGAGGGTCAGGGCTCATCCAAAAAGGAGGCTGAGCAGGAAGCTTCGCGACAGGCATGGTACTTCATTGCAGAGAATCAGGTTGTTGATAGGCAGGCGTTGTCATGAGCAGGGAAAAGACAAGAAAACATAGTCTGGATATTGGCGAAGAGACAGCCGTCTCCCTGTTTGGAATAGTGACCTCAGAACCGGTCTATAAAATAGCCCTTTACATGAATCCGCTGCTGGGTATATCAATGAAGAGCTCCAGCCCGGTGGAGGCAGCGATAACCGATGGCCGGAAAACTGAATTCCCGCGGTTCGCAGATCTTTCACATCTCCCCGACTCGTGGACTGCAATAGTCTCCAACCGCCATGACAATCAATTCCTTCTGAAAAAATTAAGGAATGTAGACCTCCTCCTTGTCAGGTATCCCTGCGAAACTGCAGAGGGGGCTTTCACATTAACCAACAGCATCAGGGAGATAAAGGGAGTAAGTGCTGTTTTTGAAATAGAATCGGGTCAGTTGGACCCTGGCACACGGGAACTACTCTATCCCCTGTTCTGATATCAGCAAAAAAAAGAAGGAGGTGATGGCTCACCTCCGTTTCTTCTGTTAACCCTAAAACTAACCTAACCTATGAAAAAAACCTCAATTATGTAGTATCAAATTGTGTGCCAAAAATCATCCTTTATGCCGGAACAGCGAAATAACGAGTCAAAGGCTCTCTCCACAGGGTTGAGCAGAGCCAATCCGGCTGCCTGCAATAATTTGAATGTGAGGGGCAATAGTCGTTGTTAAAATAAGTTAATTAACGTTAACTCTGAATATTAGAAACTATTTTTGCTTCGATGAAGAGGCAGACAATAATCTTGCTCGCTGTCCTGGTTGCTTTTTCACTTACAGGGCTGATTTTTATCCAGGTCTACTGGATCAACAATGCCCTTCAGATTAATGACCAGCAGTTCAGGTACCAGGCCAATCGTGCTCTCGATGTTGTAGTAAGCCAGCTCGAGGAGAAGGAGCTGATTGACCGGATCATGAAGGAGATAGGTGACATTCCCCCCGATTCAATTACAGCAATCGTATCTGCACAATCCTCACTTGCCAGAAAGATAGACGGCTACAATCCGATTTCAGGGATACATTTTACTGTATGGCCGCCCGAGCAAAATGATCCTGAGGCCATTTTAATTGAAGATGACAGGTCGATAATATCTCCCGACAGGCTTAACGATTATATCTCCGAGACATTTCCCGAATCGGAATTTGATGAGAGTGGCGCGGGAATAGCGGGAAGGGTATCAAACAAGATAGTGTCGGTTGAGGTAATAATGGAGAGTATTCTTCGTGAAACTCCGGAGCTGAGCCAGAGGATAGACAATGAATACCTGAATTCGCTCCTGAGGAATTCCTTCGACAACGCAGGGATCTTCCTCGATTACGAGTTCGCTGTACGAACCGGTAATTCAAGGGTGGTTTACAACAGTCCGGGGTTTACCTACTCTTCCGGACCCAATATTTTCATAAGACAGCTCTTCCCCAATGATCCGGTACCCGGACAGAACCTGATACATGTCTATTTCGAGAAGGAGAAACAGTACAAATTCCTCCAGATCGGGTCGCTGGGTTTCTTTTCCATGACATTCACATTGCTCCTTATCCTTCTCTCAGCAGGTACTTTCATCGTTATCTTCCGGCAGAAAAAGATATCGGAAATTAGGAATGATTTCATCAACAATATGACACACGAGCTGAAAACCCCTATATCAACTATATTCCTTGCTTCCCAGATGCTGTCCGATAAGACGATTTCAGATGAAGCAAGGAATACCGATAACCTGGCACGGATTGTATCAGATGAATCTGTCAAGCTCAAGTACCATGTTGAGAAGGTTCTTCAGATGGCGGCATTCGACAGTGCCCGCCTCAGGCTGAATCCCCAGTCCCTCAGCATTCATGTGCTTATTGACAAGGCAATCGCCGGATTTGAACTCCAGATAGCCGGCAGAAACGTGACCATCATTCGTAACTACAAAGCTGACAATAGCGTGGCAATGGTCGATGAGGTCCACTTCACCAATGCAATCTCAAATATCATTGACAATGCAATCAAGTATTCCGATTCTGACCCCCATATCACAATATCCACCCATAACCGCGGCAGTATGATTGTCGTCCAGATACAGGACAGGGGGATGGGAATCAGCAAGGAGAACCTGAAACACATATTCGAGAAGTTTTACCGGGTCCCTACAGGAAGGGTTCATAATGTCAAGGGTTTCGGACTTGGCCTGAGTTATGTCAGGAAGGTTATTGAGAGTCATGGCGGAAGAATCAAATCAGAAAGCACTCCGGGAAAGGGGACCAGGTTTATCATACACATTCCAAAACAATCATAGCATGGAAAACCGAACCATTCTGCTGGCCGAAGATGATGAGAATCTGGGTACACTTCTCGAGAATTACCTTACCGTAAAGGGATATGGCGTTACCCTTTTCGGTGACGGGGGCAAAGCCCTGCAGGGATTCAGGGCAGAAAAGTTTGACCTCTGCATAATAGACGTTATGATGCCGGTTATGGACGGTTTTGAACTGGCCAGGTCTATAAGAAAGAGCAATCCGTCAGTCCCTGTCATCTTCCTGACTGCCAGGAATCAGAAAGAGGATGTAATTGAGGGTTTTATTACCGGTGCAGACGACTATATAACGAAACCGTTTTCGATGGAGGAGTTGCTTTACCGGATAGAAGCTGTTCTGAGGAGAACATCGGCAGGCAAAGAGGAGCAACAACAGGAAATATACGATATCGGAGGATACAAATTTGACACGATAAGGCAGCTGCTCACCTACAGGGATCATACAATCAAGCTTACCACCAAGGAATCTGAGCTTTTGCTTCTGCTATGCCGCCATAAGAACAATGTCCTCGAAAGGAACTATGCCCTCAGGGCCATCTGGATCGACGACAACTATTTCAACGCCAGAAGCATGGATGTTTATATCACCAAACTGAGAAAATATCTGAGAAAGGACCCCTCCATCGAGATCATTAATGTTCATGGCAAGGGATACAAGCTCCTCGGCTGAATAAAAAAACCCTGACCGTTTCCGGAACAGGGTCTTAAGCTTAGGTTAAATTCAGGGTTAAGTATAATCTTTTCAGGAACACTTAACCTTTAATAGGGTGAGCTAAGATAATGGTTTTTTTCAAAAACAACAATCCCGCAAAAAAAATTGGAACCCACCGGTTTTAATTCTTAAGGTTTTCCGGTCAGTCAAGTTTCAGAACAGCCAGGAATGCCTGCTGAGGCACCTCAACATTACCTACCTGTCTCATCCTTTTCTTGCCCTTCTTCTGCTTCTCCAGCAGTTTCCTCTTCCGTGTTATGTCCCCGCCATAGCACTTGGCCGTAACATCCTTCCTCACTGCCTTAACGGTTTCGCGGGCAATTATCTTGGCGCCGATGGCCGCCTGTATCGCTATCTCAAACTGCTGGCGCGGAATCAGCTCCTTGAGTTTGACACACATCCTCCTCCCGAAATCATAGGCATTACCCCTGTAAATAAGTGTGGAAAGAGCATCAACCATTTCTCCGTTAAGAAGGATGTCGAGTCTGACCAGGTCAGCCTTCATGTAATCGGAGTAGAAATAGTCAAATGAGGCATAACCGCGGGAGATACTCTTCAGCTTATCATAGAAATCAAATACGATTTCAGCCAGAGGCATCTCGAAAGATATCTCTACCCTGTCGCTTGTAAGATATATCTGGCTCTTCAGGGTTCCCCTCTTGTCGATACAAAGTTTCATTATGGAGCCCACATATTCCGACTTGGTAATTATCTGTGCTATGATATAGGGCTCTTCTATATGATCGATATATGAGACCGGCGGTAATCCCGACGGATTATGCACCTCAACCGTCTCCTGCCTCGTGGTTACCACCCTGTATGATACGTTGGGCACTGTGGTAATAACATCCATCCCGAACTCCCTGTCGAGACGCTCCTGCACAATCTCCATGTGCAGCAGTCCGAGGAAACCGCATCTGAATCCGAAGCCGAGAGCAGCTGATGACTCGGGCTCGAACGAAAGGGAGGCATCATTGAGCTGAAGCTTCTCAATAGATGACCGGAGATCTTCATAATCATCGGCATCAACAGGATAGATACCCGCAAACACCATCGGTTTAACCTCCTTGAAGCCCTCAATGCCCTTCCGGCTCGGATTATCAACCTGCGTTATCGTGTCACCTACCCTTACCTCCTTCGACTCCTTGATGCCGGAGATGATGTAGCCGACGTCGCCGGCACTGAGGCTTTGCCTGGGCACCTGCCTGAGCTTCAGTACACCTATTTCATCGGCATCATATTCCTTTCCCGTGCTGATGAATTTCACATGGTCACTCTTCGATATTGTTCCGTTGAAAATCCGGAAATAGGCTATTATCCCCCGGAATGAATTGAAAACGGAGTCAAAAATAAGAGCCTGCAATGGCCCTGAAGAATCTCCCTTGGGCGGAGGTATCCTTGCGATTATCGCATCCATAATCGCCTGTACACCCATCCCTGTCCTGGCGCTGGCCTCTATGATATCATCCCTGTCACAACCCACAAGGTCAGTTATCTGATCCTTAACCTCTTCGGGCATGGCACTGGGCATATCCATCTTGTTCAGTACCGGGATGATCTCAAGGTCATGTTCAATAGCCATGTAGAGATTTGAAATGGTCTGCGCCTGGATCCCCTGTGTGGCATCAATCACCAGGAGGGCTCCCTCACAGGCCGCAATCGACCGTGACACCTCATATGAGAAATCAACATGCCCGGGAGTATCTATCAGGTTGAGTATGTATTTACGTCCCTCCCCGGTGTATTCCATCTGAATGGCATGACTCTTTATGGTAATGCCTCTCTCCCTCTCAAGGTCCATGCTGTCAAGAACCTGGTCCTGGATGTCCCTTCCGGTAACCGTATTGGTAATCTCCAGGAGCCTGTCGGCCAGGGTGCTTTTCCCATGGTCAATGTGAGCTATGATGCAAAAATTCCTGATATGATCCATTCAGCCCGGATTTCGAGCTGCAAATATATAAAATAAACTTCATCACCGGGAATCGTTGTCATTCTGCACCTGCCCCCGATAATAAGCACTCCTTCTGTTAGAAATTGTGATTTCTTGCTAAATTAGCCTTCCTGAATCATAAGGCAGTAACATGATAACATTTATTACCTCAATAGTTCTTCTTATAGCAGGGTATCTTATCTATGGAAGGATAATCGACCGGTTTTTCGGAAGTGACGGAAATCGTTCCACACCGGCTCTGACCATGACAGACGGGGTAGATTTTCTTCCCCTCCCCGGATGGAGGATCTTCATGATACAGTTCCTTAACATTGCCGGTCTGGGCCCCATCTTCGGTGCAATACTGGGTGCCATGTACGGACCCTCGGCATATATCTGGATAGTGGTGGGATGCATCTTCATGGGAGCCGTCCACGACTATTTCTCGGGAATGCTCTCAATACGGCACAGGGGAGCAAGCCTGCCTGAGCTGGTCGGAAATTATCTCGGACGCAATGTTAAGTTCTTCCTGCGAATATTTACCCTCCTTCTCCTCATATTTGTCGGTGTCGCCTTCGTCACAGGTCCGGCCAAGTTGCTAAACACCATGACCCATGTCGATATCCGGGTATGGCTCTACCTGATATTTGCCTATTATTTCCTGGCAACAATACTCCCTATCAACAAGATCATAGGCACTCTATACCCCTTTTTCGGAGCTTCACTGCTTATCATGGCCTTCGGAATAGGGGGAGCCATGATGGTGAAGTCACTTGGAGGATCTTTGGTACTCAACGAGATATCGATCACCCAACTGGGCAATCAACATATCAGCCCCGGGAACAATTTCCTGTATCCGATGCTTTTCATCGTAATATCCTGCGGAGCAATCTCAGGCTTTCACGCTACCCAGTCACCATTGATGGCGAGATGCATGAAATCAGAAACGGCAGGCAGGAAGATCTTCTACGGAGCAATGATTGCCGAAGGTATAGTGGCCATAATCTGGGCAACCGCTGCAATGAATTACTTCGGCGACGTACACGGACTGAACAGGATACTAACCACCCCACTTGAAGCCAACGGCTCCTTCATTCCCGATCCGGCATGGGTGGTAAATGAAATCTGCAATTCGTGGCTCGGCAGGACAGGTGCCGTAATTGCGGTGATAGGAGTAATTGCCTGCCCCGTAACATCGGGAGATACTGCATTCCGAAGTGCCAGGCTTACAATATCCGATATGGCCGGTATCAACCAGTCGGGCATGAGGAACCGCCTGGCCATAAGCATACCCCTTTTCGTGACCGGGTTCATACTGACATTCCTTATGAAGGATGAGTTTGCCAGGATCTGGAAATTTGTGGGTATATCAAACCAGGCACTGGCTGCAATTGTACTCTGGACGGCATCGATGTATCTTGCCGTGAAGCGGAAACCTCACTGGTTCATCTCATTGCCTGCCACCTTCCTGACGGTAATCTGCTTCACATACCTCCTTGCTGCCCCCCATTCAGGAGGAGGACTGGCACTGCCGCTGGCGGTTTCTGTCGCGGCAGGACTGGTTGCAGGATTGCTGGTTGCGGCACTATTTCTGATTTCGGCAAGGAAAAAAGTCAATGCTCAAAAGGGAGGAGAGGCACCGGTTCAGGACTGAACTTATCCCTCTTAACACATTTTCCCCTTCTTTTCGAAAGGGACAATATCTCCCTTCTAAGGAATATAAAGCTGGTAATGCTTGCCAGGAAATCGGAAACCGGCATTGACAGCCATACACCTGTAAGCCCGAAAAATTGTGGCAGTATCATCAGCAGGGGAATCAGATAAATAACCTGGCGAAGCAGCGAGAGCAGGGTTGCCAGCTTTGCCTTACCCACCGACTGGAAGAGGTTGGAGGCTATGATCTGGAATCCTACAAACGGCAGCAGCGCAGCAAAAATCCTTAACCCCCTGACACCTATAATCCGCAACTGCTGGTCGTCAGAATTAAACAGACCGACAATCTGACCGGGCACAACCATTGCCAGTATCCAGCCCCCGATGGCAATAAGGGTTGCTGCCCTGATTCCAAGACTTACCGTCTTGAGAACCCGGTCATAATTCCTGGCGCCATAATTGAACCCTATTATTGGCTGACTCGCCATATTCAGGGCGATAATTGCCATGACCAGCATCATGGACACGCTGTTGATAATGCCCATTGCCCCTACGGCAATGTCTCCCCCGTGGACAATCAGCTGCTTCGCAAAAAGGCCATGAACCAGGCTGGCAGCAATCTGCATGGAAAATGAGGCAAAACCTATTGTGACAATATAGATAATTATCTCCCTCACGGGTTTCAGGTTTGGAACCCTGAGCCTGACCACACTTCTTCTGCTAATGAAATGACCGACAACCCAGATACAGAGAACTGCCTGGGAGATGACCGTGGCCAGGGCGGCTCCCCTGACCCCCATATCGAGGTAGAAGATAAAAATCGGGTCGAGAATAATGTTCAGCCCGGCGCTGATGAACATTGAAAACATTGCTATGCGGGGATTACCTTCCGAGCGTATCATGTTATTGAGTGAATATCCGAGCATACCCAGGGGCACACCGAACAGGATTATGTCGAGATATTCCAGGGCATATGAAAAAGTCTCTTCACCGGCACCAAAAAAATAGAGTATCGGCTTCCTGATGAGAAACCCGGTAGCCGTCATCAGAATGCCAAGTGAAAGCGCGAGGAAAACAGCGTTGCCCAGCACCCTTTCCGCCCTGGCAACATCCTTTCTTCCCAGATTGATGGAGATCCTGACCGCTGCACCTGCTCCTACGAGCATCCCGAAAGCCATGAAGATGACCATTATGGGGAAGATTATGCTGAGACCCGCAAGCGCCAGAGATCCTACACCCTGGCCTATGAATATCCTGTCAACGATGTTATACAGGGAATTGACAACCACCCCGGCAAATGCGGGGAAGTAGTACTTAAGCATCAGGGCGCCGATGCTCTTTTCCCTGAGATCCCTGACCTGGCTTCTTTCAGTCATGGCAGAACAAGATCGGCAAAGATAAGTAGTGTTCCTCCATAAACAAAAAAAGAAGCCGGCTATTCATTTCCGGCTTCCTGACACGTTCTGTCTGATATCTTTTCGGAGCACCCGTTTCACTACATCATGCCCGGCATGCCTCCTCCCATGCCTCCTGCGGGAGGTGCGGGAGTTTCATTTTTCTCCTCAACCACTACGGCCTCGGTTGTGAGGAACATGCCTGCTATTGATGCAGCATTTTCAAGGGCTATACGTGTAACCTTGGCAGGGTCAATCACACCGCTGTCATAAAGGTTCTCAAATTTGTCGGTCTGGGCATTGTAACCGAAATCGTTCTTGCCCTCCCTGACTTTCTGTACGATTACAGCACCCTCTTTGCCTGAGTTAATGACAATCTGACGAAGCGGCTCCTCAATAGCCCTCCTGACAATTTCGATACCCGTTGTCTGGTCCTCATTGTCGCCCTTCAGCTTTTCAAGTGCCTTTATGGCACGGACATATGCCACGCCACCGCCGGGAACAATTCCCTCTTCCACTGCAGCACGTGTGGCACTCAACGCGTCATCGACCCTGTCCTTCTTGTTCTTCATCTCAACTTCCGAGGCGGCTCCGATATAGAGAACGGCAACGCCTCCCGAAAGCTTGGCAAGACGCTCCTGGAGCTTCTCCCTGTCATAGTCGGATGTGGTAATGGCTATCTGCTGCTTGATCTGGTTGATACGCGCAGTAATCTGCTCTTTATGACCGGCGCCGTTTACGATAGTGGTATTCTCCTTGTTGACGGTCACCTTCTCGGCTATGCCAAGCATATCGAGTGTTGCATGCTCAAGCTTGAGGCCCTTCTCCTCGGTAATAACTGTACCCCCGGTCAGGATGGCAATATCCTCAAGCATCTCTTTTCTCCTGTCACCAAATCCCGGTGCCTTCACTGCACAAACCCTGAGAGAGCCGCGCAACCTGTTGACCACCAGTGTGGCAAGTGCCTCACCCTCAATGTCTTCTGCAATAATCATGAGCGGACGGCCACTCTGTGCGGAGGATTCAAGGATGGGTAGCATGTCCTTCATTGTAGATATCTTCTTGTCATGAATCAGAATGTAAGGATTCTCCATCTCTGCCTCCATCTTCTCGGCATTGGTAACAAAATAGGGAGAGATATAACCCCTGTCAAACTGCATTCCCTCAACAACCTCAACCGTTGTGTCGGTACCTTTTGCCTCCTCGACGGTAATGACACCCTCCTTTTTCACTTTTGCCATAGCAGTTGCAATGAGTTTGCCAATTTCATGATCATTGTTTGCCGAAACCGAAGCAACCTGTTCGATTTTGCTCAGATCATCGCCAATTACTTGTGCCTGTGAGGCAATGTGTTCAACGACCTTTTCAACGGCTTTATCTATACCGCGCTTAAGGTCCATGGGATTTGCACCTGCAGTAACGTTTTTCAGACCAACAGTGATTATTGACTGTGCAAGAACGGTGGCCGTTGTTGTTCCATCACCGGCATCGTCACCTGTCTTCGATGCAACCTCCTTAACCAGTTGTGCACCCATATTCTCAAACGGATCGGACAACTCAATCTCCTTGGCAACGGTTACACCATCCTTTGTGACCTGTGGCGCACCGAACTTCTTCTCAAGGACCACATTCCTTCCCTTGGGACCCAGGGTTACCTTAACAGCATCAGCAAGCTTGTCAACACCCACCTTAAGCTGATTGCGGGCTTCAATATTGAATTTTATCTCTTTTGCCATGATCTTAGTTATTTATGTTTTTCCTGATTATTAAGCAATGTAAAGAACATCTGACTGGGAAATGAGAAGATAATCCTCCCCGTCTATTGACAGCTCCTGTCCTGAATATTTACCGTAAAGCACTACATCGCCAACCTTTATCTCCATTTCCTCATCCTTCTTGGCGGTGCCTGTCAGAACCACCGTGCCCTGGCGGGGCTTCTCCTTTGCAGAGTCAGGAATGATTATCCCGCTTGCCGTCTTTGCCTCGGCTTCGTGAGGTTTTACCAAAACCTTGCATGCCAACACCTTTCCTTTAAGTTTTGCCATTGGATTATTAATTTTAAGAGTTAAACATCCTGTTTATTTCTGAAACCCTGATTCAACATATTTTGTGCCAATGAGCCACAGCACTGCCTTTTAGTACTTCCGGCGACAAATTAGCATTCGCGAATATTAAAGATTAGTTAGCCAAATAATGTTATGTTATTGTATATGTGATGTTTATGTGGTCAGAAGCCAATTCAAAAAAAAGTGTCAGTTTGTCACAAACTGACACTTTTGGCTAATGTCTTTCTTTCAGCCCATTCAGATGGCCTACTTGTTCTCGGTTCCGGGACTCGGAAGTACTGGTGTGGCATCAGGATTGACAATATTCCTTATCTGGTCTTCAATTCTTGAGGTTTGAACCTTCTCACCTCTCGGAATCGATGCCGTGGCCACGAGGCTGAAAAGCAGTATTGCTCCGGCGAGAGTCCAGGTAGCCTTCTCAAGGAAGTCAGCGGTTTTCCTGACTCCCATTGTCTGACCCGCACCCGTTAAACCGGCTGCCAGACCTCCTCCTTTGCTGTTCTGTACCAGAACGATGAGGATCTGAAGTATGCAAGCAATTATTATCAGAACCGATACAAATATGTAAATTCCCATCTCTATCCTTTTTTTATTAATTGATCGATCTTCTCAATTTGACCGGCAAAGTAACCACTTTTTTCCGGAAATTTCAAACATAATTTTTCATATATATTGATGGCCCTCGAATAATAGCCCTGTTCGAGGTATATCCTGGCCAGTGTCTCGCTTACCATTCCACCCCTGTGTACCGTATGTGATTCCGAGAGATCGGTCTGTGGTGCCGTTTCCCTCTCCCGGGGAGGATCGATGCGGGGACTAAGTTCAATGAACCTGTCTATAAGGGCCTTCTGGGAAAGTCTCTCACTCTCCTCCGTCTCCAGTTCCAGCAGCCTTCCGGCGGTCGTTACCGGCTGAGCGATGCCCTCATCATCCGTAAGTTCCGCAGTGGTTGCCGGGCCCACAATCTCAAGCAGCTCTCCGGATGAAAATTCTGTTTCCTGGGTGTCCTCAGCAGGTGGCTCACTGTCAGCAGCCTCTGCCAGTGACCCTTTAATCTCAGCCAGCCTTTTTTCTATCTCAGCGCGCAACACATCCTCAGGACGGGTAACGACTTCCGCTATTGTATCAGCCTCAGTTGTTTCCACAGTCCCCGGTGCGAGGTCCCCGGTCAGTGTCGCGGCCACCTCGCCGGCAGCAGCAGAGCTGATACCTGAGAGCAGGAACCATAGCTTCGCCCTGTCGGCTATATGCGGCGCAGAATCGCGCAGCTGGATGTCAAACCTGACATCATCATTCTTCTTAAGCCCGTTAAGCAGAAGCAGATGCGCTGACTGGAACCAGGGATAGATTCTGAGGATCTCCCTGATATCACCGATGGAGGCGTCGGCCACTCTGTCAGGTTCCCTGACAAGCCTATGAAATTCAAGCCTGTTCATTATATTTTACCAGTTGACGAATGCCTTGTTGAAAATATCTTCCACCAACTGCTCAATTATCTTTGTTGACAGGGACTTCTCCACCTGGCTCAGATCGAGATTGCTGTCGTAGGTTTCAAAACGCGAGAAGACCTGCTCGTAGCTGTTATCCGGGTCAACGGAATTAGAGAATCTCACCCTCACGGTAATAGTGAAGCGGTTTACGGCAGCCCGTGCTTCGCCCGAAATTGTCATCGTCTCTGTCTTGTAGTCAGTAATGTCTCCCTCGAAATTCACATCCCCAAGCCCGCTCACAAGGGTAAGGTTGGTCTGGGCCCTGCACTTATCTATAAGGGCTTCCGTCAGGCTCTGGCTCAGCTCGGGCTGAACCAGGCTGGCCCTGTTCTGAAAATACTGGATGCTTAATGTTTTTACGTTGGGAGAAATGCTTGCCCCGGTAAAGGAGTAGCTGATCTTGCAGGATGGCAGCATCAGCACTGCAGCTGCCATAATGAAGAGCATAATGCCCGTGAGGGTCTTTCCAAACCTTTTATTTGTCAAGATCATATTGCTTAATCTTCCGGTACAGGGTTCTTTCACTTATCCCCAGTTCATGCGCTGCAAGCTTGCGCTTACCGTTATGCCTCTCCAGCGCCTTTACTATCATCTCGATCTCCTTGTTCTCGAGGGAGAGAGATTCCTCGACCACCTCTTCCGTATCCTGTATGTCCGACTTGATTGGCCTGATCTGAATGTCGGGCTTTTCCTGGACCTCCGCGTCATTGGTGATATAACCTTCATCACGGCCCTCCCTTATCAGGTTGCTGATAACCCTGGAACTGGTTTCAGAAACGTTGAATGATGCAGGGTCGTTCCTCAGAATGTCGAGAACCAGCTTCTTAAGATCATTCATGTCGCTCTTCATGTCAAAGAGGATCTTGTACAGTATCTCCCTTTCCGAAGAAAAGGATTTGTCCTCGCTCCTCCCAACAAGGGCCGGAAGATTTGTGGAGGAGTAATCGGGCAAGTAATGCCCCAGGGTTTCGACACTTATCTCCCTCTCCGTCTCTATTATGGATATCTGTTCTGCTATATTCTTTAATTGCCTGACATTGCCGGGCCACTGATACCCCAGCAACAGTATCCTTGCTTCCGGGGTAATCCTCACGGCAGGCATCCGGTATTTTTCGGCAAAATCGACAGCAAACTTCCTGAAAAGCAGTACTATGTCCTCACCCCTTTCCCTAAGCGGCGGTATCCTTACGGGAACCGTGTTCAGCCTGTAGAAAAGATCCTCCCTGAAACGTCCGGAGCTTATGGCAGCGGTAAGTTCAACATTGCTTGCGGCAATGACCCTCACATTGGTCTTTTGCACCTTCGAGGAACCTACCCTTATAAATTCACCTGTCTCCAGAACCCTTAGCAGCCTGACCTGTGTGGACAGGGGGAGTTCGGCAACCTCATCGAGGAAAATTGTCCCTCCGTCGGCAACCTCAAAATAACCCTTCCTGCTGTCGGTGGCACCCGTAAATGAGCCCTTCTCATGACCGAAAAGCTCGGAATCGATCGTGCCTTCGGGTATCGCCCCGCAGTTAACAGCTATGTATTGCCCATGCTTCCTCGACGAAAAATAGTGGATAATCTGTGGAAATGACTCTTTTCCAACCCCGCTTTCACCCATTATAAGTACCGACAGGTCGGTAGGGGCCACCTGAACAGCAATATCAATAGCCCTCATCAGACCCGGATAATTTCCTATTATTCCGAATCTTTGCTTTATACTCTGCAGATCCTTCATCGATACATTAAAAACCATGCGAATTTAAGCTTTTTTTAAAACATCGTGAAATGCATATTTCGTAATTTAGCGCAATGAAGAAGATCAACATCAGCAGGTTCACCTGCGTAATTCCTGCCCGCTATGCCTCTTCCCGGTTCCCGGGAAAGCCCCTGGCATTAATCGGGGGCAAGACTATGATACGACGGGTCTGGGAGCAGGCCTCCACCGCCTGCAGCAATGTATACGTAGCCACCGATGACATAAGAATTGCCGATGAGGTGCAGTCATTCGGAGGAAGATACATAATGACCTCCCCCCATCACCGAAGCGGAACCGACAGATGCGAGGAGGCAGTGACTTATATTGAAGAAACATCGGGCGGAAAGGTTGATGTAGTCATCAACATACAGGGAGACGAACCTTTCGTCAGAAGGGAACAGATTAAAATGCTGGCAGATTGCTTTGCCGATCCGGCGGTCGAGATTGCCACCCTGGTACGGAAAGTCAGGCCCGGAGAGGATATCTCTGATCCCAACCAGCCCAAGGCAGTCATCGACCTGTCGGGGAATGCAATATATTTCAGCAGGTCGGTTATTCCATACCTCAGGGGTGTTGAGCCGGCCCAATGGGCTGAAGTCCACACCTATTACAAGCATCTGGGAATGTATGCTTTCCGCCGGTCTGTACTCCGGAAGATTACTTTACTGCTGCAGACCGGCCTTGAAAAAGCTGAGGCTCTCGAGCAGAACAGGTGGATCGAAAATGGATTCAGGATCAGGACAGCCATAACACCCTGGGAAAGCATCGGAATCGATACCCCCGAAGATCTCGAAAGGGCCAGTGCTTTGATTAATGAAAAAAATTAGCTATATTTGAACTTTTAGCACAATTTTTGTTGTGCGGTTATTGAATATCTGACAGATGAAAAAGGCATTGCTGATAATCCTGGCAATTTTTCTCTTTGCGGCCCTATCGGCCCAGAGCAGCAATGTCACCAATACCGGGGTGATAAGAAAAACCGAGAATACCTCCACAATGGCCGATCAGTCGGAGCTCAAAATCTTCCCGGTCCCCGTCAAGGAAAACAACTTTACCATTACATCGGTCAGGGAGTTCAAGCAGATAAGGATAACCAACATCATCGGTCAGGAGATCCTCCGGGAAGAATACCCCACGCCACTGCTTTCCATCCAGGTAACCCTTAACAATCCGCAAAGAGGAGTCTACCTTGTGGCAGTGCTCTTCCCCGACAACTCGAGGGTCGTAAAAAGAATAATGATTGAGCCGTGATTTACGGCATCGGGTTTGCAAAGGATCTCATATTTTATTTAATTCCTTCAGGGTAATCACCCCGCCATTCACCTGTTAACCGTTACTATTACCTCACTGACAATGGCAAGGGCTGTTGTAAGGGTTGAAAGATCGCGGAACAATTCACCCGTTAAGCCTGAATAGTGACTATGGCCAATGACCTCCATCGTGGCAGTCTCTTCACCGGCGGCCCCTCCGAATACTGCCTCAAGGACAATGGCGGGCTGGGCCGACCTCGCATAGTTATCGTCACCCGGATATTTGTCATTGGTCCAGTACCGGTTCCAGTCCCAGTTCTGGTTGATCTCCATCAGTACCCTGAAACTGCCGGGAAGCTCACTGTCGGCACGGGTACGCAGAACAAAGCCGGTTACAGGGGTTGGACCGGTGTAGGCGTCGGCAACGGGATTTTCCGGCTCGGGCATGTAAAGTCCGTCTGAGGCCTTCACTCCCCTTTTATGGGCCCAGTAGGGCAGCGTCTGAGGCGCCCTCAGGGGGGTCGCGGTCCAGCGATTACGCTCAGTGGCCCCATACCTGAAGGTGCCGGTGGCCACCGACTGTGCTACATAGAGAGTCTGCAGGTAGTTGCCCTGCATGTCCTCAAGCCATATTGCAATAAGAGGATAATAAAATGATTCGCCCCTCCGGAAGTCAATCATTATTTCGGGACCTTTGCCCGCCGGGTTGGAGGTAAATTCGTATTGTTGCTGCTCAGCCTCTCTCTTTGCCGATTCACGTGAAGAACCACAGGAGAATGCAACAATGGACAGCAGAACTATTAAGATTCGTTTCATTACTCTCATACTAAAATCCGACAATTATTCCAATCGTAGGCAAAACGGTTCCGGAGGTGCCGCTGATATATTTCAGACTGTACCTCGAAGGATCGGACGGATCGATGACGGGAACACCCGAAGGATCTGATTCTCTCACGAGGATTGCCGGCTGATCGGCCTTATGATTGTACACATTCTGTATGTCTACATAGAACATCAGGGTCCACCTGCTGAAGTAGTACTGCTTATCAACCCTGATGTCGAGCTGATGAAAGGCCCTGAGCCTCGACCCGTTGTAATTTGAATAATCAGGCACACCCTGTCCGGTAATATCCCAAACCTCACGCAGCGCGGAGAAATCCTCATTGTAGGGTGTGTATGGCGCTCCCCCCACAAACCTCCATTTAAATCCGGTGTCCCAGTTCTTTTTAAACTTCTTTGTAGCGGTCATACTGAAGAGATGTCGGTTGTCCCATGCTGTGGGGATATAATCCTGTCCGGGCCCGCGGAATTCGCTCCTGACGAAAGTGTAGGCGAATACCATGTTTGTACCCCTGAATTCCTTCAGCCTGCCCAGCAGTTCCAGTCCGTATGCCCTGCCATCGGCAACGGGAAGAAGCTCCTCGTCACCGAAGATACCGTAATCGGCACTTTTTCCCGAAAGGGGAACACCCTCGGCAACCGAAAAGGGATATCCTGCATAATCCTTATAAAAAGCCTCAACAGTAAACTGGCTGTTCTCGGTAGGAGCCAGACCGAAACCCGCAACTATATGATCAGCCCTGATGTAACTTATCCTGTTTACCTTGTTTGCAAGCGACCCGTCGTTGTCGCGATAACCCAATGCAGTATAGGGGGGAAGCTGGAAGTATCTTCCCGTGTTAAAGTTGAATGACAGATCGGGGGTTATATTGTAAGAAAGCGAAAAACGAGGTGAAAGCTGTTTGAGCGGATTGATCATATCAGATGAGTAGTTGTTGAAGTCGCTCCTCAGACCGAATGAAAGATTCAGTCTTTCGTCAAGGAAACCCCTGCTCAGCTGAGAAAACAGGCTGAACTTGCTGAAGCGAAGGTCAGAGTCATAGTTAAGCTCAAGCGGTTCACCGGCAAAGGGTATTTTCCTGAAGGTGGAGTTCCGGTACAGCGCATTCTCATAACCTGCACCATAGGTGAATCTCAGACCATCATCACCAAGGTAAACGCTCTCATACCTGAGCTTGTTTTCACCCTCTCCCGACCTGTAATCAAGAACCAGAAGGCTGTCTCTTTCTATGTTGTCCATGTATTTGAACTGTGTGTTGTTCAGATAGTTCCTGCTCAGCACCCACGTGTCAAATCCGTTGTCGCGGTACCTTTTCCATACTGCTCCGACTGTATAACTGTACTGTTCCTGAACCGGAATATAATCGAGCAGATATCTTTGATATTCCGTATCATCTGCATTAAGATTAAGTACGAAATCATCCTTGGCACCAAGTCCCAGCACCGTTAATTCATTCTTGCTGTCGAGCCTGGCCTTGTACTTGAACTGGAAGTCGGTGTAGGTGGGGAGAAAGGGCAGTCCGATGGCACTGAACAGGAATTGCAGATACGACCTCCTGACAGACAGTATTATTGAACCGTTCTCACCGGCAGGACCATCGGCAGTAATCCCCAGGTCGGATGCACCTACCGTTGCGCGGTACTTGAATTTCTCCTTATTGCCATCTATCATACTGAAATTAAGCACACTGCTCATTGCATTGCCCCTCGTTGCCGGGAAGGCACCGGAAAGAAAATCAACCTCCCTGATAAAATCGACATTGATGATGCCGACTGGTCCGCCCGAGGCTCCCTGGGTGGAGAAATGGTTGAGATAGGGTATCTCAACGTTATCGATATAAAACCTGTTTTCATTGGGTCCGCCGCCTCTTACGATCACGTCGTTCCTGAAAGCAGGAGTTGAGGCGACCCCGGGAAAAGACTGGATGACCTTGGAGATATCCCGGTTGCCACCCGGATTCCTTTCTATCTCATCAATTCCTATTATCCTGGCTGAGATGGGCGACTCCACCCTCTTTCTGAACGGAGAGGCCTTTACCACAACCACATCAATGTCGACAGTTGATTCCTCAAGGGGTATTTCCAGACTTACCTCGGCACTGTTGGTGACCATTATGGCTTCGGAGATGTAGGGTTTGAACCCTACCGATGATGCTCTCAACTCAACAAAACCGGGTTTTACCCCGGTAAAGAGGAAGTTTCCGTCAAAATCGGTCATCGCACCGGTGGTGGTGCCCCATATTACAACACTGGCAAAAGGGACAGGCTCATTGTTTTTGGCATTGTAAACGCGTCCTCTTATGACTCCACTGTTTTCCTGACCGGCCAGGCCGGAGGCAGAAAGTAATAATATAATTAATGGTATAAACAGCCTGTTCATTTTGTAAAAATTTATATTATAAACATTGAACAAAACAAAATGTTCAACCTTTGAGACATCATTGTTATTTGTGATAGAACATGAAAACATATCAGGCGTGCTTAAAATGTTGGGCTTTCAGGTTAACCCTTCAAAGTGCTCCCTGAGCCCTGAAAAGTCAATTCCGGGGTTACGCGATTCCATGGTGGCGATTCGCTCCAGCATCCCCAATGCGAACCTGGTTGTCTCTCCCACTGTGATTCCGGCAGGTTTATGACCGGTGGCCCTGGTCACATCGGAGATTTCCTGCCAGAGACCGGTTGCCGGTTTGTCGAGATAGGCCTTGCAGAGCTTTTCCCATATATAATTGACGGCTGCAGCGGATGGATGCAACAGATCATCTGCATAAAACCTGTAGTCGCGAAGGTCATCCAATACAATCTCATATGATGGAAAATACGAGGGTGAGGATGGGTGCTTAAGCAACTCCTCTATTGCCACGAAAAGAACCGATTTGCTAACCTGGTTGCCGTGAGCTCCATCCTTCCAGTGTCTTACCGGACTGACGGTGAAAATAACCGATAGCGAAGGGTTGTAATCCCTGAGCTCACCGAGTAACCTGCTCCAGTCTTCGGCAATGGCATGGGGACCGGGCATCTCCCTTTCAAAGAATGATGATGGAATCTTATGACAGTTTGATACAATATCACCTGTATCCTTCCTGCGGTATATACGGGCTGTGCCAAAGGTGACAAACAGAAAAGAGGCTTTTCTGAGAAAGATGGAGGCTTCGCTGTTGGCCATGTTAATCATCTCAAGGCACCTATCGATGCTGTCGGAGGAAAACATGGTGTAGTGGGCAAAGCTGAGCCACCTGCCGTTATGGAAATACAGATCATCGCGCGTGAAGAGCTTCCCGGAGATCATATTTCTCAGTGTAGCTGACACCGAAAAGGGATTGTAGATAACCCCCGAGGGATTAGAGAGTACCGGCATGAGTCCCTCCTTCATCAGGGCAGCCATCTCACCGGCAAAGCATGAACCGATAAACATTACCGGCGTGGAGTAATTAATCCGTACCTGCTGCGATGGTATGTCAACCTCAGTCCTGAACCTCATGACAAAGATGCCTGATCCTTAGCTGTCTGCTGTGAAAGCCAACCTGCAAGATATCCGAACACCTCCTCTTTCACGATGTCGTTATGAAGCTCATGAAATCCCCCATCCCATATCCTCAGGTCGGTTCCGGGTGCCGACCCTGCAAACTGACGGCTTCCTTCGGGTGATGTTATCATATCCCCTCCTCCATGCATCAGCAACAATGGCACCGTCAGCCGTGAGGCATTGGCAAGGCTGTACGCTGCTGCCCCGACTGTTTCATTGAACAGGGCAACCGATATGCGGTCGTGCACCAGCGGGTCAGCCCTGTATTCATCAACCACGGCCGGATCGCGTGATATGTGCCCGACCACCAGGCCCGAAGGCTGAACCATTGAGGGTGCAATCCTCCTCATCACTCCTGCCAGCCAAATCTTGAACCCCGAGGGTTCGAATGACAACTTCAGCCAG
The DNA here is from genome assembly GCA_034004335.1 of Bacteroidales bacterium. Classification (GTDB taxonomy): domain Bacteria; phylum Bacteroidota; class Bacteroidia; order Bacteroidales; family VadinHA17; genus SLNP01. The sequence goes on from JAVEWX010000012.1 coordinate 22,543, forward strand.
GGAGAGGTTACGACTGCACAGCATATATCAGGCTTCTTACTTAAAAGATAATGCAGGACAATACCTCCTCCCAGGCTGTGTCCATACAATATGACCGGCAAGCCCTCACACTCTTTCCTGCACGATTCGATAAGCGTCTCTATAATCTCGCCGGCAAGCATGAATGATGCCATATGCCCCCTCCTGCCACCTGACATGCCATGTCCGGGCAGATCGGCGCCACAAACCGCGTAACCTGCATCCGCGAACCTTCCGGCCCATTGCCTGTACCTGCCGAAATGCTCCCCGAGTCCGTGTATTATCACAACAGATCCCCTGCACGAGCCTGAAGGTTTTATCATCTCCCCTCTCACCTGGGTCCCGTCCGAAATATTAAAAACCAGTTCCATTATCAATTTTTCCCTAAAGTTAAAAATATCCCGGGTTCCGGCAAGAATAACAGATGAAAACCGGCCTTCACTCCCTGAAAGTGTTATTTATACAAAAGATGTAACAAGCTGCTATCTGTTAATTATATATCCCTATATTACTGATATTTACAGAGCCCTCCAGCCCTTTAATAATTTTGAAAAAGTCAAGAATTGAGGCATTTTCGGATATTCGGATTTGCATATCTGTTATACAGAGTCTATTTTTGTTCCGGAAACTTAAAAGACACGGAAATGACAACCTACGAATTCAACAACAACCTGATAGAGATGAAGGGCAACCTTCACAAGTTTGCAATGAGTCTCACAAGCGATTACGAAAGGGCACAGGACCTGGTGCAGGACACATATCTGAAGGCAATAACCTACCAGGACAAGTTCGTCGACTACACCAACCTGAGGGCATGGGTTTTCACAATAATGAAGAACACCTTCATTAACAACTACAGGAGGGGCATTAAGGAGAACACCATAGTCGATTCAACGCAGGATCTGTATTACATAAACACTTCTGACGACAAGGGATACATTTCTCCCGACTCGGTGTATTCGGAAGCAGAAATTGAAAAGGCCATCGATTCACTCGAGGATGAGTTCCGCGTTCCCTTCAGGATGCATATCGACGGTTACAAATACAAGGAGATTGCTGACGAGCTGAATCTCAAGATCGGCACGGTTAAAAGCCGCATCTTCTTCACCCGTCAGAAGCTTATGAACATTCTCAGGGATTACGACCGATAGTTTCATGTTTTTACTTTTCAGGGTTTCTTTGTATTCATTTTCCGGTGCCGGCCTCTTCCAGGGCCGGTAACCTTTTTCAGGAACCTGAGGTTTCTCATAAACGACTCATAGCCGCAGCGCATTACAGCCGTCCCTGAAAACATGGATTCAAATTCTTCTCTTCCGAAGTGATTCCACTTCTCCGCTGTCATCGCCTGCCGGCGGGGATCGGGTGTGAATTCCGGCACATCATGAACGGGTGCGATGGCATTGTGCGGACAGACATCCTGACAGATGTCACAGCCGAAAACGAAACCCCCCATCCTTCCGGCAAAAAATGATGGAATTTCTCCCTTGTGTTCAACAGTGATATAGGATATGCACCTTGAAGCATCCACAAAACCTTTTTCTGAGATTGCTCCTGACGGGCAGGCATCGATGCATTTACGGCATGAGCCGCAGGGGTCGGTTTCATCGGGATAATCATAAGAAGCCTCCATATTAATGACTATCTCGCCGATGAAATGAAAGGAACCCCTGCCGGGTACTATCAGCAGGGAGTTACGGCCCTGGCGGCCCAGTCCTGCCCTTACGGCGAGGGCCTTTTCCATCAGGGGAGCCGAATCGGCAAACACCCTTCCACGGAGGCCGGGTATCCTCTCCATACTGGCATTCAGCGCATGCTGAAGTCGTTGTTTGACAACATCGTGGTAGTCGCGGCCTGACGCATACCCTGAGAAAAGAGGTTCCCCTTCCGCCTCCGGCTCTCTCTCGCGGTAATAGTTCAAAGCTGCCACAACGACGGTTCTGGCACCTTCGAAGAGCAGGGCCGGATTGCTGCGCTTGTCCTGGTTGCGTTCAAGGTAATTCATGCCGGCATGGCAGCCTGCTGCAATCCATCGCTCCATCAGGGCCTTTTCTTCCGTAAGTTCTATTGCCGGAGTGATCCCGCAACGTTCGAATCCGGCTGCAAGAACCTCGCTCCTGATGATATGTGATATCTCTCCGGGGGTCATAGCCGCCGTCAGTTAGCTACAGCAGTCCAAGGTCAAGCATGGCCTCGTCGCTGAGCATGCTTCTGTCCCAGGGAGGATCGAAGGTAAGTTTAAGGTCGCACTCGGAGATACCTGGCACCACGCCCACATTATAGCGCACCTCTTCAAGAAGCTGGTCGGCCATGGGGCAGTTAGGTGCGGTGAGGGTCATTTTGACGTGAGCCACGCGGTTGTCATCCACATCAACCTCATATATCAGTCCGAGGTCAAAGATGTTGACCGGTATCTCAGGATCAAAAATGGTTTTGAGGACGCTTACGATCCTCTTTTCCAGTTCCAGTCTTTCCTCAATATCCATGGCTGTTCTCCTTTTTATAGTTGCTGTTTTGCATTGAATGCCATGGCATAGAGTTTCATCTGTTTCACCATGGCCAGCAGTCCGTTTGCCCTTGTTGGCGAAAGGTTTTGCCTCAACCCGATCCGGTCGATGAAATATAGATCGGCATTCATAATTTCGGCAGGTGTCCGGCCTGAAAGGACCTTTACGAGAAGGGAGACTATGCCCCTGGTAATCAATGCATCACTGTCGGCAGTAAACCTGATCACCGATCCGTCAAACCCGGGGTAAAGCCATACTTTCGACTGGCAACCCTCAATCAGGAAATCCTTTGTCTTATGTGCCGGATCGATGGGGGACAGTTCCCTGCCCGTTTCAATAAGCAGCTCATACCTCTCCATCCAGTCGCCCGACTGTGAAAAATCATCTATTATCCTGTCCTGTATTTCGTTGATGGTCATTGCCGTAACTTCATTATGAAAACATGTTTATTACCCTCTTAATGCCTTCTGCAAGCTGATCGGCCTCTGCGGGAGTATTGTAGAAACAGAATGAAGCCCTTATTGTTCCGTCTATTCCGAACCTCTCCATCACCGGTTGGGCGCAATGTGTGCCTGTTCTGACTGCAATCCCCATCTTGTCGAGAATCATGCCTGCGTCATACTGGTGTATCCCCTTGATAAGGAAGGAGATTACCGGTATTTTTTCATTGCTGTTACCGTATATCCTCACACCCTCTATCTCCCTGAGCTTATCGGTTGCATACCTGAGGAGCCCAGCCTCGGCGATGGCAATCTCCTCCCTGCCCAGCGAGGAGATATAATCGAGCGCTGCAGCCAGCCCGATGGCTCCGGGGAAATTTGTGGTTCCGGCCTCGAATTTAAAGGGCAGTTCGTTGTAGGTAGTCTTTTCGAAGGTAACGCTCTTAACCATATCACCGCCGCCCTGCCATGGCGGTATCATATCGAGCCATTTTCTCTTGCCGTACAGCACTCCGGTGCCTGTGGGCCCGTACACCTTATGTCCCGAGAAGACATAGAAATCACAGTCCATCTCCTGCACATCGACAATGCCGTGCTGTATTCCCTGTGCCCCGTCCACCAGCACGGGTATTCCCTGGTTGTGGGCCATTTCCGTTATGGCCTTCAGCGGAGTTATCACCCCGAGGGCATTGGAGGCCTGTGTTACGGCTACCAGCTTCGTAGAGTCAGAGAAAAGGCCCGGGAGCTCACCGGTTATCAGTTCCCCGTTATCATCCATCGGAATAACCTTAAGGAGGGCTCCCTTCCTTTCGCAGAGCATCTGCCAGGGTACTATGTTGGCATGGTGTTCCAGCGCCGATATTATTATCTCGTCCCCTTTTCCAATGAACCGCTCGCCGAAGGAGAATGCAACGTTGTTGATGGCTGCCGTTGCTCCCGAATTGAAGATTATTTCATCTGTCGAGGCAGCATTTATGAAAGCCCTGACGGTCTCACGGGCATTTTCATAGGCCTCCGAGGCAATGTCGCTGAGCCGGTGAACACCCCTGTGTATATTGGCATTATACTCTTCGAGAACCTTAGAAAGGGTATCGATAACCACCCTGGGTTTCTGGGTAGTGGCCCCGTTATCGAGATATACCAGGTTGCGCCCGTACACCTTTTGGGAAAGTATCGGGAAATCCTCTCTGATGCGTTCAATATTCTTCATTTCATTAAAATTATCCGCACCTGACCATGCAGCTTGCGCAGCGCGACAACTCTCCACGGAGCCTCTGCATCACCAGCATATCCATTCTTTCGCGCAGCGCTTCAACGGGGATACCCTGAATGACTTCGTGGGCAAAACCGAACATAAGCATCAGACGGGCCTCCCTGCTGTCAATGCCCCGCGACCTGAGATAGAACAGGGCATCCTCGTTGAGCTGGCCTATTGTAGCACCGTGACTGCACTTCACGTCATCGGCGAATATCTCAAGCTGCGGTTTGGTGTCCATGCGGGCAACATCGGTCAGCAAGATGGTATTATTACTCTGGTATGCCCTGGTTCCCTGGGAATCCTGGCGGACAAGTATCCTGCCGTTGAATGCGCCGGTCGCAACATCGTCGAGGACCCCCTTGAAAACCTGGTTACTGGTACAGTTCGGAAATGCATGATCGACGTTTACGAAATTATCGACATGCTGTGACTTGTCTGTCAGGTATAATCCTGCCGATACTGTTTCGGCGCCCTCCCCTCCGAGATGATGCCATGTACTGTTTCTTACCAGCCCCCCGTGAAGGGTTATATTATTTGAATAGGTATTGCTGCCTCTTTCCTGGTGTATGAAGGTATGGGTCATCTTGGCGGCATTGTTGTGTTCATTCTGGACACGTACAATGCTGAAGCGGGCATTGGCGCCAACGAAAACCTCGGTAACCGCATTTGTCAGGAATTTTTTCGGCGACAGGGTATGGTCACAGATTATAACCGTTGCTTCTGCGTTCTCCTCCACAACGATAAGGTTACGATGCTGTACGAAGATATCCTCGTCTGACATCACCAGGTTAACTATCTGAATGGGTTTATCAAGCACCCTGCCGCGGGGTACATGAATGAAGATGCCGTCGGAGGCCATTGCGGTATTGAGGTGTAACAGCCCGTCGTTGTCGGCAGCCGCATATCTGCCATAATGTTTTTCCACTATGCCGCCATGCACCCGTGCTGCTTCATTAAGGCTGCCTGTCACGACTCCTGAAGGAAGCGTGATAAGACTGCCGTTGTTCGTAGGATAGAATCCGTTAAGCAATACCAGGTTATGAACGTTCAGGTCCTCGACCTCGCAGCTGAACTTTTCGGCATTCCTGAAATCATCGGGGCCGGGTAAAAAATAGCCTGCATAGTCATGTCTGAAGAAGGGATCGAGGTTTGTGTACCTGTATGCCTCGTTCTTCCTTCCCGGAACACCAAGCTGCATGAACCTTTCTATCGCATCCTTCCTGAAAGAGTTAATGTGAGGGGATGACAGCTCCTCTATTTTTGCTATGTTCATGCGGTACAGGTCAGCGTACCTGTCTGTTACTGGGGCTTTATTGTCCATGTCAGCTCATTTTTTTCTGCTTCCCTCCTTATCCAGTCATAGCCTTTCTCCTCCAGTTCAAGTGCCAGTTCCTTGCCGGCGGTCTTCACAATACGGCCATCGTACAGAACGTGTACCACGTCGGGAACAATATAGTCAAGCAGTCTCTGGTAGTGGGTAATTACTATTACGGAGTTATCACTCCTCTTGAGCTTGTTCACGCCGTTCGCCACAATGCGTAGTGCATCGATGTCGAGTCCCGAGTCGGTTTCATCAAGAACCGAGAGCCTTGGTTCCAGCATGGCCATCTGGAATATCTCGTTCTTCTTTTTTTCACCACCCGAGAATCCCTCGTTCACTGATCGGTTTGTAAGCGTTGAATCTATCTCAACGAGTTCCTTTTTCTCCCTCATGATTTTCAGGAAGTCGGAGGCGGAAAGAGGCTCGAGGCCACTGTGCTTCCTGTGCTCATTTACCGCAGTCTTCATGAAATTGACCATGCTTACTCCCGGTATTTCAATGGGATACTGGAAGCCCAGGAATATTCCCTCGCGGGAGCGGTCTTCCGGAGCCATATCAAGAAGGTCCTTGCCAAAGTAGGTGACCCTGCCCTCGTTGATCTCCACGATATCCCTTCCCGCAAGCACCGATGCCAGGGTACTTTTTCCGGAACCGTTGGGGCCCATTATTGCATGCACCTCTCCCTCCCTTACATGCAGCGAAATACCCTTCAGTATTTGCTTTCCATTAATGGAAGCCTTTAAATTGTCTATTACAAGCATATCTCTTTATTAAATCCTGTTATCTCTGTCATTACTCTTCAAATCTGTCATCCCCTACCCCACGCTGCCCTCGAGGCTTATCTGCAGCAGTTTCTGTGCCTCGACGGCGAATTCCATGGGAAGCTTGTTTATCACTTCACGGGCATAACCGTTCACTATGAGGCCTATGGCATCCTCAGTTGAAATTCCACGCTGGTTGCAGTAGAATATCTGGTCCTCCCCTATCTTTGATGTTGTGGCCTCATGCTCAACTATTGCTGTCTGGTTGTCAACCTCAATATAGGGAAAGGTATGGGCTCCACATCTGTCGCCCAGCAGCAGTGAATCGCACTGCGAGAAGTTCCTGGCGCCGCTGGCGTTCTTAAGCACCCTTACGAGTCCCCTGTAGCTGTTCTGGCTCACCCCGGCCGAGATACCCTTTGACACTATTGTACTTTTTGTGTTTTTGCCTATATGGATCATCTTGGTTCCGGTATCGGCCTGCTGATGATTGTTTGTAACGGCTACCGAGTAGAATTCCCCCACCGAGTTGTCTCCCCTGAGAATGCAGGATGGATATTTCCAGGTGATTGCCGATCCGGTCTCAACCTGGGTCCATGATATCTTCGAGTTGTCTCCCTTGCAGATACCTCTCTTGGTTACGAAATTGTATATGCCACCCTTCCCGTTTTTGTCGCCCGGGTACCAGTTCTGAACGGTTGAGTACTTAACCTCGGCGCCCCTCTCGGATATTATCTCGACAATGGCGGCATGAAGCTGGTTCTCATCACGCATCGGTGCCGTGCAACCCTCGAGGTAACTCACATAGCTCTCCTCGTCAGCTACCAGCAGGGTCCTCTCAAACTGGCCCGTGTTTGCTGCGTTTATCCTGAAATAGGTAGACAGCTCCATGGGACACCTTACCCCTTTGGGGATATAGCAGAAGGAGCCGTCACTGAAAACCGCCGAATTGAGGGCGGCGAAGTAATTGTCGGTATAGGGAACCACCGAGCCGAGATATCTCCTCACAAGGTCGGGGTATTCACGCACTGCTTCGCTGAATGATGAAAATATTATTCCCATCTCAGCCAGGGTCTCCTTAAACGTAGTGGCTACGGAGACGCTATCCATTACAGCATCTACAGCAACACCCGTAAGTCTCTTCTGCTCCTCGAGCGGTATGCCGAGCTTTTCGAATGTCTTCCTCAACTCCGGATCTATTTCGTCGATGCTCCCGGGGGCTGCAGTCTGTTTCGGGGCGGAATAGTATATTATGTCCTGGAAGTTTATTTCCGGAATCTTCAGGTTGGCCCAGCGTGGCATCTCCATCGACTGCCAGTGCCTGAATGCCTTGAGTCTGAATTCGAGAAGCCATTCGGGTTCTCCCTTGCGGTCAGATATCATCTTTACAATATCCTCATTCAGGCCCCTGGGAATCTGGTCGGCCTCTATATCGGTATAGAAACCATATTTGTATTCACCCGAAGTTACCTCATCCAGTATCTTGTCATTGTCCTTTTCCATATTTTAATGTCGAGCTTATCCCTCTGTTAAACAACAAAACGTGATGAAATGTTGGCTCTGTTGATTTAATCTAAATAAAAGAACCGGCCAAAATTAAGAAATCCTGCCGAGTCAGTCAATAATATCGGGGACAAAAATCACCCGTATAAACCCTCATGGCTGTTTTCCGCGGTGAAGCCATGGCCTCCTTCATCAACCGGGAAATAACGTTGGTCAAACGCAGAAGTGTGTAAATCAAATTTTTTTGAAAATAACCGGTTGATGTCTTAACTTTATTTGAAATATGTAAAAAGAACTTAATCCCCTGTTAACCATGAAATCAAGAATTATTCTGATCAGCCTGATTTTGTCTGCAGCTCTTAGCAATCTTACGGGCCAGGTCCCCCAGACATTCAATTACCAGGCCCTGGCTATGGATGAATCTGACAACCCGATCACAGAGGCCGATATCAAGGTTCGTATTGCCTTCCTCTCCTCAATCGGTCCCGATGCAGTGCTTTGGGAAGAGGAGCACATTGCCACTACAAACAGGTTCGGTCTTTTCAGCATTCTGGTGGGTGACCCCAAAGCGCTGAAAACTGACGGTTCGTGCGACAGTATCCAGGAAATCCCCTGGGAAAAGACGCCAATATATGTCAGAACAAAAATTGAATTCAAGGCCCAATGGTATACTCTCGGTATAACAGCACTTGCCTCGGTACCTTACTCATTGCTGGCAGGCAGGGCCATGGAGGGGTCAGACCGTTTTTCGGTCATGGGAACTGACCTGCTGTCGGGAGACCCCCTGTTTGAAGTGAGGCGAAAGGACGGAATACCCGTATTTTCCGTTTACAATACGGGGGCACGAATCAACGTTCCTGTTTTCGAGGATACTAAATCGGGAAAGGGAGGTTTCGCAATAGGAGGATTTGATGAGACAAAGGCGCTGGTGCAGGATTACCTGCTTATCAGCCCCGACAGTGTCAGGATTTATATCGATGACATAAATGCCACAAAGGAAGCGAAGGGAGGATTCGCCATCGGAGGATTTGATGATTCAAAGGCTGAGGCCGATGAGTATCTCAGGATAATGCCCGACTGTACCAGGATCTATGTCAGGGAATCATCGAAGGCCTCCAAAGGGGGATTCGCAATAGGAAGCTTCGATGAATTGAAGTCGACCCCGGTAGAGTTTATGAATATAACTCCCCTGAACTATTTTATCGGGCATGAAAGCGGTTTGATGAATCAGACCGGTGAACACAACTCATTCCTGGGATACCAGGCAGGCATGCATCTGACCACGGGTACCTATAACGTGTTCCTGGGGCACAAGTCGGGGATGAATAACGATGCAGGCTCCTATAATGTATATATCGGAAACGGTAGCGGAATAAGCAACACAGGATCGTATTACGGCACTTTTGTGGGGCATAACTCGGGCTATTACAACACGGGATGGTTCAACTCATATTTAGGCTGCAACTCGGGTTTCGCCACCATCAGCGGAGGAAGCAACACTTTCATAGGAGTGAATGCAGGAAGGCTCTTTGAAAAAGGATCCTACAACACTTTCGTAGGCACCGATGCCGGTGAAGGAGGACCAGGTGATTACTACAATCATGGTACGACAGATACACCCAGCAATAACACAGCCCTGGGATTCCAGGCAGGAAACCTGATTCAGTCGGGTAACAACAATGTCTACCTGGGATCCTACTCGGGAGCCGTAAACGAATCAGGATCGGGAAATGTATTCATAGGCCATGAATCGGGCAGGTCAGAAACCGCAAGCAATAAATTATATATTGCCAACTCCGATACTATTGTGCCCCTGGTTTACGGGGACTTCGAGGCCTTCAAACTGGGAGTTGGAACAACTAACCTGTCCGAACGGCTTAATGTAGACGGTAATGTTGCCGTATCGGGAAACATCTCGGCAGATACGGTTGCGGCGAACATCACGGGGCGGGTCAACGACATGTCATTCGGAAAGGTATTCCTTGACGGTTCGGGGCCGATTGCTTTCCTGGAGGCCTACGGGCTGGTTCTGATATGGGATTCAGAGAACTCGAGGATAGTAATCAATAATCCGTCACCCCATCAATTTCCCTATTGGTACAGGATAACCAGGGGTGGAGTCACGGAAGCGAGGAGCGGTCTGATCGCACCCGAGGGGATGCAACTCCTGATTGAGGAGGTGAACGTCGATACGGCAGGCATAGAGATACATTTCGGAAGCACGAATGATGATACAGGATGGTGCTCGGTATGGCTCCAGTATTTCAACAAGAATATTGTGGGTCACTATGTCAAGTGAACATCAGGAAAGGTTGGCCGCCTTGTTATCCCGTCCGGACCGGAAGACCATTTTCCGGTCCGGATTTTGATATGCGTATAAGCTGACCAAAAGGTCATATCTTTGCAGTTGTTTTTAAACCGTATTCCCATGAGAACATTAATAATTATTTTGGTTGCATTATCGCTTACGGCACTATCAGGCTTTGGCGCGGTTGAAAAAGAGGTTAAGGGCGAGATCAAACATGTAACCCTCTTCCCCGACAGGGCCCAGGTAAGCAGCGAGGCCCCGGTCACCCTTCAGCCCGGAGAAACAATCCTGATGATCAGGGGACTGTCTCCCTACATAATACGCTCAACCATACAGGTCAGCGGTGAGGGAGGCTTTACAATAATGGGCGTTTCGCATGCCAATAATTTCCTGGCCATCGCCGAAGATTCCCCGGAAGTTAAGGATCTCAGGACGAAGATTGAGGCGATAACGATTAAGCTTGAGGATGAAAGGACAGCCTCGGAAATACTTAAGGAAAGGGAGAACTTCCTGGTTGCCAACCGTCTGGTGACGGGCAAGGACGCCGCCATCACGGCAGAGCAGTACAGGGCGCTGCTCGAGCTCTACTCATCAAACATTGAACAGATAAGAACCTCTCTCCTCAGGAAGAACCGGCTGATCAGGGATTACGAAAAGCAGCTGCAGGACCTGAACAACCAGCTTAACCAGAGTATGGGCAGGAAGAGACTGCCCACAGGTGAAATAGCGGTCACCGTTACCGCCCAGAAACCGGTGACAGGTAAACTGCTGGTAAGTTATGTGGTTACCAATGCCGGCTGGACGCCCTCATACGACATAAGGGTTGAAGACATCAACAAACCGGTTACCCTGGTATACCAGGCAAGCGTTTACCAGACCACCGGGAATGACTGGAAGGGTGTAAGGCTCAGCTTCACCAATGCCACACCTGCACAGTCGGGAGTGATTCCGGTTCTGAATCCCTGGTACCTGAGCTTTGTTCAGCCCCAGGTAGTGCTCAATGAGGTTGCCAAATTAAGGAGCGTTGCTGCCACCAGGCCCCAGGCCAAATCGGATGTTGCCGATGAGATTGCCTACATGGCAGTTGAGGAAGCCACTGCTCCCGCAGTAACTGTGAGCCAGGGAACAACGGCCATTTCGTTCGATGTGGCCGTGCCGTCAGATGTGCTGTCAGACGGGCAGGCAAAAACGATCGAAATAGGCAGGACAACAACGGATGCCACATTTGCCTATGAATCGGTTCCCAAGCTCGATCCGAAGGCCTTCCTTACAGGCAGGATAGAAAAATGGGAGGAGCTGAACATTATCGGAGGCGAAGCAAACCTTTACTTCGAAAGCACCTTTGTGGGCCAGAGTTATCTCTCGCCCGCCCAATTCGGTGACACCATGAAGATAAGTCTTGGTTCCGACCGAGGGATAACCCTTAAGCGCGAGAGACAGACAGAATTTACAAGCAAAAAGCTCATAGGGGCCAACAAGGTTGATACCCGTTCATTCAGGATAACGGTCAGAAACAATAAGAGGGAGCCCGTGACAATAAGGATAACCGACCAGATACCACTTTCGTCCAGCAGTGAGATAACAGTGGAGGCCACCGAGCTTTCGGGCGGCAGGCTGAACAGTGTCACCGGCATTGTGGTCTGGGAGTTTAGTCTCAACAGCCAGCAAAGCAGGGATGTTATCCTCACCTATACGGTCAAATACCCGAAGGACAGGGAGATAATACTTGAATGACTTCCCGAATTCCGGATCTCCCGGCATTGAATGCCGTTCGGGCCCTACCTACGATTGACTATGACAGCGAAAAAGGATAAAGCAGAAGCCGCAGCCGGACTGGGCAGATATGAACTTATAGAAAGACTCTCGGAAAAGAGTGGTATCAGGCGGGGCGGTACAGCCTTCGGCAGCAATACCATTGCCGGCAGTAACGGTTTGCTGATCAGTCACGACATCATGGTTGAAGGAACCGATTTCAGCCTTGTATATTTCCCGCTGAAGCACCTTGGATACAAACTCGTTGTCAGAACCCTGGCCGGTATATATGCATCAGCCGGGAAACCATCGGATCTTATCTTCACACTGGCAATGAGCTCCCGCTTCGGTGAGGCACAGGCTTCGGAAATCATTGACGGAATAGGGATGGCTTCCGGGAAATACGGGGTTCAGATAAGATACTTTGATCTGATCAGCTCGGTTACGGGACTGACACTTGCCTGCACGGCCTGGGGTTACAGTGACACATCGGCCCCGGCAGCTGCTCCTCCCGCAGTAAATGATCTGGTTTGCGTAACCGGCGACCTGGGAGCTGCCTTTACGGGGCTGAGGATACTCGAGAGGGAGAGGCGTATCTTCGAGAGCGGGGCCATAGCGCAACCCGATCTGTCGGAATATGAATACACCATCGGCAGACAACTCAAACCTGAGTTGAAGATTAAGGTCCTTGACGAGATGCGTCATAGAGGCATAATACCGTCAGCAACGACAGTGGTCAGAGAAGGGCTTGCGTCGGAAGCTATCGGTCTGTGCAGGGAAAGGGGAAAGGGATGCAGGCTCTATTACGACAAGATTCCTGTTGACAGCGCAACTGAACGAAATGCCTCCGAGATAAATACCGATCCGGTTGTTGCTGCCCTTAACGGTGGCGATGACTATGAATTCCTGTTCTTCATTCCGATAAGCCAGGTTGAAGCAGTAAATGGGATAAATGATTTAAGGATGGTCGGATACCTTACCGAACCCTCTGAGGGCTGTCGTCTGGTTACTCCCGATGGCTCACTTGTTGACCTGAGCGCCCAGGGGTGGGTTGCGAACCGGTAGTGAAAGGCTAACGTGCCCTTATTATTCCCCGTTTTGAGTTCCTGACAAAATCAAGTATGTACTCCTTCTCGGCAGAGGGATCAAACTCCTTTTCAATATATTCCACCGCCTGGGTAGTATTCATTCCGTTCTTGTAAAGAGCCCTGTAGATATTTTCTATCCGCTCCATCTGCTCCTTTGTAAAACCCCTCCTGGTAAGTCCCACACTGTTAAGCCC
>JAVEWX010000143.1:0-7304 GCA_034004335.1 Bacteroidales bacterium
TGCCAAGCATCATGATGGATTCTGTCTGTGGCCTACCGCAACCACCTCCTATTCGGTAAGTGCCAGCAGCTGGCGTGACGGGAAGGGTGATGTAATAGCCGAAGTGTCTGAAGCATGCCGGAAAAATGGTTTGGGATTTGGCATCTACCTGTCACCATGGGATATGAATTCTCCGCATTACGGAACGGATATGTACAACGATATGTTCGTGAGCCAGCTTACCGAGTTGCTGACCCTTTACGGAGAGGTCGACGAGGTATGGTTTGACGGTGCATGCGGCGAGGGATCCAACGGCATGCGTCAGATATATGACTGGGACAGGTATTATGCCACGGTGAGGAAGCTGCAACCCGGTGCCGTGATAGCGGTGAGGGGCCCTGATGTAAGATGGGTTGGCACCGAAAGCGGTTACGGCCGGGAAACGGAGTGGAGTGTCATTCCGGTAAGTGAGTCGGACATAGCGGTGAGGCCAGCTGCCTCAGTAAGAGGTATCGACAGTCTTGCCTTCCTGCCGCCCGGGGACATGATGGACAGGGACCTGGGCAGCAGGGAGAAACTTTACGGGGCGGAGGCCCTGGTATGGTATCCTTCTGAGGTTGATGTAAGCATTCGTCCCGGCTGGTTCTATCACCAGGAGGAGGATGACAGGGTTAAAAGCCCCTCGATGCTTACCGACATATACTTTGCCTCCGTGGGCCGTAATTCGGTTTTACTTCTTAATGTCCCGCCCGACCGCAGGGGCCTTATTCATGAAAATGATATAAGGGCCCTTCTGGGTATGAGGGAACAGCTCGACTCGATATTTGATAATAACCTGGTTGCCGATGCTGCCAGCATTGAGTTTTCTTCCGGAGGCAGAAGAAGGAGTTCCGAAGCGATATGGGATCAGCATAACGGCACATACTGGTCACCATCAGACAGGGACAGGGAACAGTCGGCAGAGATTACCTGGGAAGGGGATATTTCGTTCTCCACACTGATGTTGCAGGAAAACTACAGGAACGGCCAGAAGGTTGAGTCGTTTGTGCTGGAGGTATTGTCACCTGAGGGTTGGAGGAGGATTGCGGCAGGCACGACAATAGGGTACCGCCGATTGCTCAGATTTTCCCCGGTAACGACACAGGCTGTAAGGATCAGGATTACCGGTAGCAGAGCGCGTCCTGAGATTTCGGCCATTGGCATATACGGTTCGCGACAGGCAAAAATGCAGTGAGTTTCGGTTCCCCCGGAAAGAAATTCATTTGCTTGCTGCTTTTTTATAGTTTTGCAGTTTGAAAATCAGCTTGAGAATTACGACCTATGAATATCCCCACTAAATATGAGCCGGCCGGAGCAGAGTCGAAATGGTATGCCTACTGGCTTGAGAATGGTTTTTTCCGGAGCGTTCCCGACAACAGGGAGCCGTACACGGTTGTCATACCCCCGCCCAATGTTACCGGCGTGCTGCATATGGGTCACATGCTCAACAATACGGTTCAGGATGTTCTGGTTAGAAGGGCCAGGATGAAGGGGCTGAACGCCTGCTGGGTGCCTGGAACCGATCACGCTTCCATAGCCACCGAGGCTAAGGTGGTTGCCAGACTGAAGGAGGCCGGCATTGAAAAGAGGGATCTTTCAAGGGAGGAGTTTCTCGGGCATGCCTGGGAGTGGACCCGCAGGCATGGAGGAATCATACTCGAGCAACTGAAAAGGCTGGGCGCATCGTGCGACTGGAACAGGACCCTGTTCACCATGGATGACAGCAGGAATGAGTCAGTGATAAAGGTGTTTGTTGATCTGTACAATAAAGGCCTTATATACAGGGGCGTACGCATGGTTAACTGGGATCCCCAGGCCAGGACCGCCGTATCGGATGAGGAGGTCAACTATACAGAAGAGAATTCGAAACTCTACTACGTAAAATACAGGATCGCCGGTACTGACGATTATGTATCGGTGGCCACCACCAGGCCCGAGACCATTCTGGGTGATACAGCCGTATGCGCCAATCCGGCCGATGAGAGGTACAGGCACCTTGCCGGAATGATGGTGATTGTGCCGATGGTAAACAGGGAGGTGCCTTTCATTTTTGATGATTATGTCGACATGGAGTTTGGCACGGGATGCCTGAAGATAACGCCCGCTCACGACATAAATGATTACGA
Source organism: Bacteroidales bacterium (assembly GCA_034004335.1). Lineage (GTDB taxonomy): Bacteria > Bacteroidota > Bacteroidia > Bacteroidales > VadinHA17 > SLNP01. The sequence goes on from JAVEWX010000143.1 coordinate 2,145, forward strand.
GATAGGGCTGAGGCATAACCTTGAGGCTATTGATGTGTTCAATGATGATGGAACCATGAGCAGCAGGGCCGGCCTTTTTGAAGGTGTTGACCGCTTTGAGGCCCGCGAACTGGCATTCAGTAAACTTCAGGAGGAGGGAGCAATCCTCAGGGTAGAGAACTACAGGAATAAGATCGGAAGGTCGGAAAGAACCAGTGCCGTTATTGAGCCGAAGCTCTCGGTGCAGTGGTTCCTCAGGATGGAAGAATTGTCGAAGCCGGCCCTCGAGGCTGTACGTTGCGGGGAAATTAAGATATATCCCCACAAGTATATTAATGTATACCGTCACTGGATGGAGAATGTCCGTGACTGGTGCATTAGCCGTCAGCTGTGGTGGGGCCACAGGATCCCGGCCTGGTACTACGGTGATGGCAAAGTTGTTGTTGCCCGCGACATAACCGGTGCCCTCAGTCTCGCCAGGAAGGAGAGCGGAGATGATACCCTGGCGGAGGAGTCGCTGAAGCAGGATGAGGATGTGCTTGACACCTGGTTCTCATCATGGCTTTGGCCGATAACCTGTTTTGATGGTATCAACAATCCCGACAGCAGGGAGATGAAATACTATTATCCTTCAAACGATCTGATCACAGCTCCCGAGATACTATTTTTCTGGGTTGCAAGAATGATAATTGCCGGCTACGAATATACCGGCAAGAAACCCTTCAGCAACGTTTACCTGCACGGGTTGGTAAGGGACAAGCTTAGGAGGAAGATGTCGAAGTCGCTTGGCAACTCCCCTGAACCTATCAGTTTGATTGACACCTTTGGTGCCGACGGGGTAAGGGTTGGTATGCTGCTATGCTCACCGGCAGGCAATGACCTTCTGTATGATGATTCACTACCCGAGCAGGGGAGAAACTTCTGCAACAAAATATGGAATGCCTTCCGGCTGGTAAAAAGCTGGGAGAGGGATGAGTCGGTTGCCCGGCCTGAATGGTCGGTCGATGCAGTGAAATGGATGGAGACAGTGCTCGATGCCGCACTGGCTGAAAACGAACATCATTTTGTAAAGTTCCGTATCTCGGATGCGCTGATGACATGCTACAGGCTTTTCTGGGATCAGTTTTCATCGTGGTACCTTGAGATCGTCAAACCTGTGAGCGGAAGGAAGATTGATGCCCCGACCTATGACGCCACAATTGTTATTTTTGATAAGCTCCTGAGGATGATCCATCCATTCATGCCGTTTATTACTGAGGAGATATGGCAGATGATTGAGTCGAGGAAGAATGGTGTGAGTATAATGACAGCCGAAATGCCGAAACACAGGAAGGTTGACAGGAGACTTCTTGCCTCCTTCGAGACCGCGAAAGAGATAATAAGCTCAGTAAGAACAATCAGGAAGGAGAAAAAGATATCAAACAGGGAGACAATAGACCTGTATACAACTGTTGGAGAGGCTGATTTCGAAAAATATTTCCCCGGTGTAATCAGGCGCCTCTGCAACATTGGCAGGATCAATCATTCTACAGACAGTATTACGGGGGCAATCTCATTTATGTCTGGCACCATGGAATTCTTCATACCTCTGGAGGGAACCTTTGATATGGAGGCCGAGAGGGAGAGGATCAACCGCGAGATAAAATATTACACGGGGTTCCTTGCAAGTGTCAATGCCAAACTAAGCAACGGCAGCTTTGTTGCCAATGCGCCCTCATCAGTGGTTGAGGTGGAAAGGAAGAAAAAATCGGATGCGGAAACCCGTCTTTCTGCCCTGAAAGATCAGCTTAAAAGACTGTCGGGCAGCAGTTAGTTCAGGGTCCGACACGTTTGACCAGGTAATCCTGCCCTGTCTTCACTATTTCCCAGGAATCGTTGAGCAGAAGAGTCCACTCTTCTCCCGAAACATGGTTTTTTGAGATCTTCACTCCCCTGGCGGGTACTCTTATTTCATTGAGGTTATGTGATACCAGGCAGCCTGTTTCTTCAACCACCAGTTTCCCCCAGTTGTCTGAAACCCTGATCGATTTGTATATTGTTCCCAGAGTGTCGAGGGTATTGGGATCTTCAGGCTCAAATCCGAAGGAGGGGCTTTCGAGCTTGAAATAAATAACCGGCTTCTCGGTGAATATACTCAGTTCCTTATTGACAGCCTCTTTAATCCTTCTCTCCCTCTCGTTTTCCTCTTCACGTATTGCCTGAATATCATAATTTATGGCAATGCTTCCAGCCACATCCCTTATTACCTCAGGCGTTGATATATTGTAGACCTCAGCGGTGATCCTTCCCAGGTCAACATTATCGGCATCTATTATTTCAAGGCTGAGTCCCTTGTCGGCAAGGAGATATGCATAGAGAGCTCCATGTATGAAGCCATAATTCTGACCGAATGACCTGTAGTCGTAATATCTCCTGAGGCCGTCGAGAAGTCTTCGTTTCTGTTCTTCAACCGATGATGTAACCAGCCTGGTGTATGTGAATGTTGCCAGACCCTCATAATTTTCAAACCGGGTTTCATCATCAACATAGGCAGGGAATGATTCATGCCTTGCGCCCCTGAATATGAGCGCATCGCGTATGGCCAGTTCCCTCTCCTCTCCTTCCGAAGAGATCGCTTGCCTAAGGGCTTTCCATTCCAGTTTCAGCCACATCCTGGCATTCCTGTCGTTCAGGTGCCGGTTGTTGAAGGACCGGGGTGAGATACCTTTTTTCTTCTGCATGCAGTGTGTAAGTGCATGGAAGGTATAGGCCTTCAACCTGTACTCATCCTCGGGAGCGAAAACGGGTACCATTGCAAAAAGGGTACCTCCATATTCAACTGCAATAACATCAATTATCTTTTCCTTGGGATAGGAGCCTGTAAAAACACCGTCCTTGGGTTTAAGCAGCCCTTCCCTGTCGGGTTCCGAAGCATATATCTTCCTTGTATTCTGATCAACGTACATGATTGGTCCGCACAGGTTGATCCCCCACATCCTGCCTGCATCGGCTGCACATATATCACTGACTGCCCTGAAGTAGTATTGAGCCCTTTCCGGTGTCAGTATATCCGTTCCCGGGTCATTATTGCATGCAGAAACCATGCAAATCAACAGTAATAATGAGAGCCGGTATTTCATAGACAAGTCAGTTTTGACAGCACCAAAATTAATAAAAAAAGTAAATATTAAGCAATTTTAACAATTCATGATCTCTATCAGTGAGGAGTTATTCCCGTTTTGATGACAAATATAATTTGTAAAGGAATGCTAAATTGATATTTTTGCCTTCAATACAAATTGCCTGATGATATGAAAAACAATGAAATATCGCTTAACCCAAATGAGCTTGTACAGTTTCTCAAGAAACCTGCAGCCGAGTTTACACGCGAAGATATTATAAGATTTATTGAGGCACGGTCGATCAGGAGTCTTAATTTCAGGTATGTCGCTGAAGATGGTAAGCTTAAGTCGCTGAATTTTGTCCCCCACAGTCGCGAACACCTGGAAACCATCCTGTCTTCAGGTGAAAGGGTAGACGGATCGAGCCTTTTTTCATTTGTTGAAGCAGGTTCAAGCGATCTTTATGTAATACCACGATACAGGACTGCCTTTCTCAATCCATTCACGGAAGTTCCGACTCTCGAAATACTATGTTCATTTTACGACAGTTTGGGCAAACCCCTTGAGAGTTCTCCGGAATATATACTTCGCAAAGCCCATGATCGCTTTGCTGAACTGACAGGTATGTCAGTAAGGGCACTTGGCGAGCTTGAATACTATGTGCGTTCCTTCAGCGATGACCTTTATCCTCTCGTTGACCAGAAGGGATACCATCAGTCGAAACCCTTTGCCAAGTTTGAGGATCTGAGGGTTGAAGCGCTCGAGCTCTGTGCAAAGGCAGGCTGCCGGATCAAGTATGGCCATTCGGAGGTTGGCAGTTTTTCAAAGGACGGCGAAGACTATGAACAGCATGAAATAGAGTTTCTTCCAACCGAAGTTGAAATAGCGGTTGAGCAGATGGTAATCGCCAAATGGATTCTGAGGATGCTGGGTTATTCCTATGGAGTGGAGGTTAGTTTTGCTCCCAAGATAACCGTGGGCAAAGCCGGATCGGGGATGCATATTCATCTGCTGTTGGAAAAGGACGGAAGTAATGTTCTTGTTGAGAAAAGCAGGCTCAGTGACACTGCCAAAAAAGCCATAGCCGGAATTCTGGATATTTCCAGGGCGCTCACAGCTTTTGGGAATACCATACCGACATCCTATCTAAGGCTGGTACCCCACCAGGAAGCGCCGACAAATATCTGCTGGGGCGACCGCAACAGGTCGGTACTTATAAGGGTTCCTCTTGGATGGATGGGGAACTCCGGCATGATCAGAGATGCAAATCCGGCCGATACATCAGTTCTGGAGGAGGGTATGTCGAGGCAGACCTTTGAGCTTCGTTCTCCCGACGGGTCGGCTGACATCTATTGCCTTATGGCCGGACTGGTTACCGGAATACGACACGGTCTTGAAATGGTCAATGCCCTTGAGATGGCTGAGAACCTGTATGTCGACTACAACATTTTCAGGGAGACCGACAAGGCTGCCAGGAAAAAGCTTAAAGCTTTGCCGGCATCCTGCTGGGAATCAGCCGAGGCTCTGCTCGAGCAAAGAGAGATATTTGAGAAGGATGGTGTTTTCCCCGCAGGGATGATTGATAACATTGCCGCCAAACTCAGGTCATATGAAGATAAGGATCTGAGCGAGAGGCTCTATGGGAAGAATGATGAGATCCATCAGCTTGTGCTGAGATACCTGCATTGCAGCTAGCGGATATCTGATTAATAGTCCGTCGCGGAAGAGGGTTAAAATATTGTCAGGCGATGCTACTCGTTGAGGCATGCCTCCTCCATCCTGGCATTACGTTCTTCATTGGCTGCCTTGATGCTGACATTCAGTTCGAATCCTATTAGAAGAGAGATAGAATTAAGATAGAGCCATACAAGAAGGATCATCAGGGTGCCCACCGATCCGTAAAGTTTGTTGTATTGCCCGTAATTGTTGACGTAGGCAGTGAATCCAAGCGAGGTGATGATAAAAAGAAGGGTTGCGAGAATGGAGCCAGGTGAAAAGAACCTGAATTCGGAACGTCGGGCTGGCGCCAGGTAGTAGAGGAATGAGATGGCCATGAAGAGCAGGCCTATGTTAATCAGGC
>JAVEWX010000144.1:0-7290 GCA_034004335.1 Bacteroidales bacterium
GACTTCATCCAGTTAACTACGCAACAGCGTAATCGCCTGGTTGGGTCTGAAATACCCCGACGGAATACTTACCCTGTCAAGGACAGAGGGTACTTCACATACACCATGGGCTGCTGTAAAGTAAACCAGAATATTCCTCTTTCCAATCTTTTCATTGAGATACGCCAAAAGTTGCTCAATTTCCCTGTCAAGCCTGTAAATAGCATCTGTAGCCTCAACCGACGAGGGCCCGAAGCGATGCCCTATATTATCAGTGGCTGAATAGACTATCGACAGGTAATCGGTGAACTCATCCATGCCCAGCTCCTCCTCCTCAATAAGTCTTATGGCAAGCTCGGTGGTGAGCGTGTTGCTGAAGGGGGTCTCCTTCAACAGGGAATAATCCCTCCTCCTTGCCAGTCCTGTGCCAAGACTCATCCTGTCGAGATCATAGGGGAAGATCAACCTGCCGCTAAACCCGGCTTCGTGAACAGAAGAATCCGGCAGGGATATGCTGTAATAAGACTCCTCCTTCAGTTTGTCCCATGTACCTGAGAGATACTTGTCGGCAAGGCTGAGTGAGTTGAAGTCATTAAGCCATGCCGGAAGTTCAGCCATGTAGTAAGTACTCGACATCCATGTCCCGCTTCGCTCATCAAACCAGAAAGCTCCGTCAGCCGAATGTCCTGCCCCCAGAATGGCACCCTGGTCACTGAAGCCTATTCCATAAGCCCTCGACCCCATGTTAGATGCAAGCTTCAGTTCATCCGAAAAGGTAGATACACTGAGCCTTGAGGGAGAATGAAGCCCAAATTCATAACTTCCCCCTACAGGATTCACTGATACATCCTTGGTACAGTAGATAAGTTCCTCATTGAATGGTTCATACCAGTTGTCTGACGGGATGCCGTGAAACGATGGCTCTGCCCCGGTGGCAATGGTGGCGAAGCCGGGAGCTGACTGGGTAAGCAGATAGGCATAAGAAGCGTTTCTGAAGGAGGTACCCTCATTTATTAGTCTCCTGATACCGTTATCCCCCAGGTGGTCCCTGATCTTCTCAAGCTGATCAAACCTTAACTGCTCAATTATTATCCCTACTATCAGGCTGGGCTTATCAGGGGGTATATACGCACCCTGTGATGATACCCTGACCGTGGCAAAAAAAACAAGTATTGCAGTGACAAAAATCGTTCTCTTCATCTCCCCCTTCATTTTTCATTTCGATTGAGATGCAAAAATATTCCTTTTAAACCTTTATGCAAGAAGCAAAAATTGTTTTGCCGCATTCATCTGACGATTACCACCCTGCTGAACGCCAGCCTGCCCGTATGCAATGAACGCACCCTCATATTATATATACCAGCGGCATAACCTGAAAGGTCAAACGTAACAGGCACTCCTGCAGAATATTGCCTGGTCCCGGAAAGCAGAAGACTTCCCATGCCTGATACTATTTCTATTTTAACATATCCGTCATATATGTCGGGGAGAGACAGGGTAAACATGCCATCTGAGGGATTCGGCTTTATGATAATCTGATCCTTTCTGGCCGTGTCATCTCCCGTGGAGAAGGGTTCCATGGCCACGTCAAGCCATGTTGTCTCCCCAGGTATGGATTCAACTCCCGTTATTACCGTATCCCTGTAACCGGGCGATGAAAATACAAGTGTCCAGTTGCCATCCTCAATCATCCTCCCGTACCATCCCCCCGGGGAGGAGTAAACAGCCGAACTGTCCTTGTCATGTCCCGATACCGAGATACGGGCAAAGAGAGGCTCTCCATCATTTACTGAGGTCACTCTTCCCCTTATTCCATGAAGTGCAAATGACAGGTAATTGACTAGTGACCTGTAATTGTACTGCCAGAGGGTTTCAAGGCTGCCGGCCGGTGTCTGTTTCACGGAATGGATCTCGATGGTAACCTCCCTGCCCTGCAATCCCCAGGTTACAAAATCCTGCCTGCCGCCATTTATCAAATACCATTCCGACCCCCTGACAACACCATCATAATAATCAGAGAGATAATCGTCAGGAGCATATATATGTACGGTGTCGGCGTATGCCCTGCTCAGATCGAGGAACCAGGCATCATCGGCATGAAGCCTTGTCCACCTGTCCCATGGATAATTCACAACCTCAGCACCCGAATGGAAGTTAGCGGACAAAACAAACCTGTGCCTCCTCATGAAAGCGATCATATCGACATTCTCTTTTTCCTGCACCATGGAAGGATAAGCGGGGTCGGGGAAATTGCGGTTCAGGTCAACCCCATTGGCATTGGCCCTTACCGGATTACTTATAATATCACCGGTACGGTAGGTTCCATCCGGATTTGCCAGGGGATTGATGTATATCTGCAGATTGTCAACGAGGTTTCTTATGCGGCTGTCAGCAACATAATTTTCAAGCAGATAGTCAGCCAGGCGCATCATCAGCACAAAACCGGCCAATTCGTCACCATGCATTGTGGATGAATAGAACACCTCCGGCTCATCATCTTCCTCAACATGCACATTATCTGATATTTTGAGGACCAGGATCAGTTTCCCGTTGATGCTGGTGCCTATGGTATCGAGTCTGCACAGTCCGGGGTAAGCCGCCGGAAACTGCCTCATTATGGAGTCATACTGTGTATAGGTAGGATAACTCTGCCACTCCATTGCTTTTGCAGCCCCCCCGGCGGTAACAATACCCTCACCGGAGCAGGGTTCAGACAGGTCGAATGGAACCGCCATGCGAATGAAATCGCTGATGGTAAGGTTATTTATTACAAGGTATAGCTTCCCTTCCCGGTATCTGTCTATCGAAACAACCCGTCCGATGGCTGATGCAAACTCCCTTCCGTGATAGTCGATCACAACCTCAGCCTGTCCGTACTTCGAGATATACTCCTTCAGCAACAGGGTATCTCCTTTATCGCGACCCGCTATGGTAGTCAGGGATAGAAGGAGGAAAGCCGTTGCCAGGAGAAATGCTCTCATATTCCGGTCATACGTTAAACCTTATGTGGAGTATGTCGCCATCAGATACGACATAATTCCTGCCCTCAACAAAGAATCTGCCGGCTTCCCTGCAGGCATGTTCAGACCCATGTTTTAAGAAATCGTCATACTTCATTACCTCAGCCCTGATGAATCCTCGCTCCAGGTCGCTGTGTATAACACCTGCAGCCTGCGGAGCCGTCATGCCCTGCCTGATGGTCCAGGCCCTTACCTCCTTTGGTCCCACTGTGAAAAAGGTCCTGAGATCGAGCAGGCTGTAAGCTTCCCTTACCAACCTCTCAACGCCGGGTTCATTAAGGCCTGCATCCCTGAGAAATTCGAGTCTGTCGGCAGGGTCGGCAAGATCAGCAATCTCCGCCTCGAGGGCACCGGCTATTATCACCATGCCTGCGTCGCCTCCCCCCAGGAATTTTCTCACCGCATCTGAATGGAGATTCCCACCCAGGGCTGAATCCTGGTCAACATTGCAGACAAACAAGACCGGCTTCATTGTCAGGAGGAAAAGGTCATCGACATACTTCCTGTCATCATCCCTGATCTTAAGGTCGCGGGCATTACCGAAATTACCGAGATGCCTTTTATAGAGTTCCAGCACTTCAAGGCCTTTTCTTGCATCCTTGTCTCCTGTTTTTGCTGCCTTGTCGAGACGTGACATCTTTTTTTCCACCGATTCCAGGTCCTTAACCTGCAATTCGAAATCCACCGACTCGATGTCCCTGACCGGATCCACCGAGCCGTCGGCATGCGGCACATTGTCATCATCAAAACACCTGAGAACATGTATGATGGCATCAGTATTCCTGATCTCAGCCAGGAACCTGTTGCCATCTCCCTTTCCTGAACCCCTGGTAAGCCCCGGAATATCGACTATCTCAAATGTTGTATGGATCACCTTTTCGGTGGGCTGCAGCTTCTCCAGCTCATATAGCCTTTTATCGGGAACCTGTATCATCCCAAGGTTGGGTTTCGCTGCTCCGAAGGTATTCGTCTCCCCCCTTGTATTGGAAATACAGTTGAATATTGTTGTCTTGCCCGTGTTGACAAGCCCGATGATTCCGCACTGCAATGCCATTCTTTTGCCGGTTTGTTTGTGCAAATTTACTCAAAACCCCATAACCACCCCGACCATCTGCCCTTTTAGATGTAATTTATGTAATTTTGGTTGCAGTTGCCCGTGAACAGGGCTTTTAAAAAAATGAAAGGCAGCACTGACGATAAAGATATACTGAGCCTGCTCGAAAGAGATCAGGTAAAAGGATTCAGAATGCTGGTGGAAAAGTACAGCAGGCGACTTTACTGGCACATCAGGCGGCTGGTAGTAATCCATGAGGATGCCGACGACGCCCTCCAGAACACGTTCATAAACTGCTGGAATAAGATCGGTGACTTCAGACAGGAGAGCTCACTGGGAACATGGCTCTACAGAATAGCCACAAATGAAGCTCTTATGATGATAAGAAAAAGGCGCCGACTCGCTGAAAGTTCACTCGAGAGCATCAACGATATTTTATCCCTTGCTGACGAGGGTAATGGGTGGTTCGACGGCGATGAAGCAGAAACCCAGCTCCAGAATGCCATTCTTTCACTGCCCGAGAAGCAAAGACTCGTCTTCCTGATGAGATATTACGACGAACTGAGCTATGAAGATATAAGCAGGATAACCGGAACTACAGCCGGTGCACTTAAGGCATCATATTTCCATGCCGTTCGGAAAATAGAAAAATTTATATCCGGAAATTAAACCGAATTGAAATTAAAGCATCTGACTGAATGATGAAAGACTTTAGGACAAACAGGGACAAGGAGGTATTCAGTGTTCCGCCTGACTATTTCGGGAACCTGAACGACCGTATCATCAGTAACACCTCTGAACGGGAAAGCGGAAGGAAACGTACTCTTTCACTTCTCCGTCCCTGGCTTTCTATGGCAGCCGCCATCGCCGGTACGGCAATCCTTACGGTGGCAGTGGTCAGGATTGCTACAGACTATCCTCAGCCAACCCTTACAGCGGCTGAAATGTCTGCCGACATTCCTCAGTTCCTGGTTGATGGAATTGATATGTATCTGATTGAATATGAATTAAATACCAGCAGTCAAACGGTTATTGACGAACAATATGGCGAGGAAGATATTATCGATTACCTCATGGTTAACGAGGTTGAACTTGCCATGATTTACGATTACCTCCTTGACTAAACTCACTGAATAGTAACCCGCCCGGAAAGGAAAAATAAAATATGACTGATATGAAAAATTTAATTATTGTCGCGATAGTGGTAACCTCTTTTCTCGTTCCCCGAAACCTTGAGGCCCAGGGTGTCGGCAACATGGAAAGGATAAATACATATAAGATCGCCTTCTTCACCCGCCGGCTTAATCTGACTCCTGCAGAAGCGGAAAAATTCTGGCCCGTCTATAATGAATTTGACAACAAAAGGCTAGCCCTGCAGCAGGAAAGGGCAAGTACAATCAGGATGGTGAACCTGGAGGAACGGAAGATGTCGGACGATGAACTTATCAAAGCCGCCGACCGGCTGGTTGAACTGCAGGTGGAAGAGGCAAACCTGGCCAGGACATTTCACGACAAGCTTAAGCAACTATTGCCTCCGGCAAAGGTGGTTAGAGTATACCAGGCTGAGAACATGTTCAGGAACCAGTTGCTGAACGATCTGAGGGAGCAAAGAGAGATAAGGAGGCAACCGGGGAATATAAGACAGGTTTCCTAAAACCTGAATTCCCGCGCAAAACGCGATGCCTTTTCAATTTCAGGATACATCACCCTGTCATCCTCAATGAAGGCAACCTTGCGGCGGAATTCCGCAATAATGTTTTCTATGAAAGCGGATGAACGGAGCGGCCGGCGGAATTCCATCGCCTGAATGGCTGTAAACAGTTCTATTCCGATTATCGTGTAAGTATTATCCAGAACCGTCAGCAGCCGGGTAGCGCCGTTGGCTCCCATGCTCACGTGGTCTTCCTGTTCATTTGAGGAGGGGATGGAATCAACGGATGTAGGTGTACACAGCTGCTTATTTCTGCTTACCAGCGATGCAGCCGTATACTGCGGGATCATGAAACCGCTGTTGAGCCCCGGGTTGGCCACCAGGAATTCCGGGAGGTTACGGTGTCCCGAGATAAGCCGGTAGATCCTCCTTTCCGAGATACTACCCAGTTCTGCAATGGCAGCCGCAAGATAGTCAAACACGAGTGCCAGCGGCTGCCCGTGGAAATTGCCTCCCGAAAGTACCATATCCTCCTCGGGAAATACCGTCGGATTATCGGTAACAGAATTTATCTCGGTTGTCAGCACCTTCCCGCAATAGCTTATTGCGTCGCGCGTAGCTCCGTGCACCTGCGGAATGCACCTGAATGAATAGGGATCCTGCACATGCTTCTTCGATCTCGATGCTATGGAACTGCCCTCAAGCATCTTCCTGACCGAAGAAGCTGTTTCAAGCTGGCCGTTATGAGGCCTGAGTCGGTGAAGCAATTCATTGAATGGCTCGGTACGGCCGTCATAAGCCTCAAGAGATATTGCTCCGGCTGCATCGGCTGCCCGGGCAAGCCTTCCTGCCATGATAATAGCCCTTACACCATGGGCACTCATAAACTGAGTGCCATTAAGCAGTGCCAGACCCTCCTTCGAACGAAGGTCCACAGGTTTCATTTTCAGTTTCTCCAGGGCCTTTTCGGCCGGCATCCTACTGCCTTTGTACCTTACCTCACCCATACCCAGCAGAGGCAACACCAGGTGAGCAAGGGGTGCCAGGTCACCTGAGGCTCCGAGTGATCCATACTCGAACACAACCGGATGTACTCCCCTGTTATAGAAGTCAATAAGTATTCTTATCGTTTCAGGCTGAACACCTGAATAACCGAGACTCAATGCATGTATTTTCAGGAGCAGCATAAGCCTGACTATCTCCTCACTGACCTCATTACCTGTTCCACAGGCATGCGACATAACCAGGTTCCTTTGAAGCATGCTGAGCTGATCGCTGCTTATCGTTTTGCCATACAGCGAACCGAAACCGGTTGTGACGCCATAGATCGGCGCCTCATGCATTTCAAGCTTCCTGTCGAGGTACTTACGGCAGCGGTCGGTAAGCTTAAATGATTCATCGGACAGTTCAAGGCCAATGCCCGATTCCGTGATCTCTTCAATCTCAGCGATGGTAAGCTCTGCAGGGGAGATTCTGAATTTACCGCTCATATCTTCCAATTAATTCTTCGACAACAAGTCTTTGCTGTTCACCCGTAACCATATTCCTGAGGGTTACCGAACCTGAGGCAATCTCCTCCTCGCCTG
>JAVEWX010000145.1:0-7264 GCA_034004335.1 Bacteroidales bacterium
CGACGCTCTTCCGATCTGGGTTGGAACAAGGCTAGGATTTATGATCTGGGCAGGGGTGTTGAATATGAATCACATTATTTTGAGAGCCTGATCGATCCCCGTGACGGACAGGAATACAGAACAATTACTATAGGCGACCAGGTATGGATGGCAGATAATCTGAGGGCAGTGGTATTGAATGATGGTACCCCGATAAGCCATGTAAAGAAATCTGAGATATGGGAGACAACGGAAGCTCCGGCATATTGCTGGTATGAAAATGCCAGTGGCCTGAAAAAAAGTCAGATGGGAGCTCTTTATAACTGGTTTGCCGTCAATACCGGCAAACTCTGTCCGTTGGGATGGCATGTTCCCTCACCTGATGAATGGGCAGCCCTGAAATTTTTCCTGGGCGACTCAATTGATTGGATTGAGACCGCCGACACCTCATATTATGCCACGGAGCATGCCGCCGAGAAGATGATGGTGCCGGGAACCTGGACTGAATCAGAAGAGGTAGAAATAACACCAACAAATGAATCGGGATTCAGCGCCCTGCCGGCAGGAGCCAGAACCATTTATGGTATATTCCACGGGCTTTATACAAATGCATCATTCTGGACATCTTCGGAAGACTCATATGATCCGGGTAATGGAAAATCGAGTGAGATATATTACGATTTTGGAGGGTTGATAGACATTCAGCAGTACAAGCAATTCGGGATGTCGGTAAGATGCATCAGGGATTAGCAGTCGCCGATGATGCAAAGTCGTACTGGTGGCGATACGATATTTCAGGCCACAGAAAAACAATCAGGCATACAGTCTGCTTCTGCAGCATAATAAACAAGGTGACGGTTCGCCATCAAAGGTCACATGGGGCCGGCAGGGCCGACGCGCTGCTTTTACTGGTCTTTTATGCACCTGATTGATAATCCGGTCTTCTGAGACACCCAGGTATAGTTGACGGAGGCACTCGATTGTTGAAGCATAAGGAAGTAGGAGAAGCCGGTTGCGAATTGTCCCGTACTCCAGAATAATGCTGCGCCACCTATTGACGTGAAATCTCCGTAATAGTTACGTGAGCCGCCCGGATGGCCATAAAACCCAAATTCGTTTGTTGCTCCTGCGTTGGGTGTGTACCACCTTGGATGAGGATCGGGTGTTTGAGAGGTGCTCTTAAGCTTGCCGCCGGCAACACTCGTCCCTCCGGCAAAATCGGTCAGGGTTGTCCACTCGGCAGATGTTGGGAGATGCCAGCCTGCGGGACACAGTCCATCCTCACTTGTTGCGGCATACCAATTGTATAACGCCCCGTAGATATCTTTCCATGAGGCGTTGTTGTCGTACCACGCATAGGCACCTGTCGTAGTGTTTTCCCATGCTGTCTTGTCAGAAACATTTTCAACAGCGGTTCCGTTGCGGTAGTGAGTTGTTTTCAGGTTCTCGGCCATCCACTCCTGGGTCCCTATAATAACGGTACCGTAAATATTACCGTCAAAATCCGACACGGTACCATGAAATGTACGGAATGTTCTGCTGCTTCCGAAGAATGTTCCGGATCCATTTGTGGCATAGGCACGTACATAGTAAAGGGTTGAATTATCCAGACCGGTTATAGTTGAAATAAAATCTCCTATACCATCTCCGTCAATGGTAAAACCATCGGCAAGGGTGGGATCCGGATTTTTACTCCAGCAGACCCCCCTGGCGGTTACCGGTGAACCTCCGTCATGCACGACGGTTCCACCGCAGACAGCAGAGACGGGGGTTATTGATGTTATCGGTGCCGTTGTAACCATCTGCGTTGTGAATGTCTGATCCTGACTGTAGGTGACATTTACCGGATTCGTTGCCTTGATGCGGTAATGATAGTCAGTTGCCATCGACAGGGCGGTTATACTTGCACTCACGGCAACATCGGCTGCGCCCGTCACAGGGCTCTGCGTTGAAGTGACCGAATTGCCGTATGCCGTGCTGGTACCCCATTCAAAGACAACACTGGTACTGAATCCCTGACCATTGACGACGCCGTTGAGAGTGGCAGAGGTTGTGGTGATACCTGTGGCTGGCAAGGAAACTGCTGCCGGTGGCTGAAGATTTTCGGCTATGCTTCCTGCAACACTTTTTGCAACAACTGCAGTTTGTGCATGCAATGCGAAAGGCACACTCAACAACTGACTTGTACCAGATATTGTATAGTCTGTTCCTCCTGCCGGATCGGTTTCAGTTTTAAGGAAGTATGGCCCGGCTGACCAGTCGAGAGTGCCGAAGCCTTCACCACCGCCTATTTCTATGGTGACAAGACCATTGGCATTGGTGACCGGAGTCTGCGTTTCAGTGTAAACAGCAGTGCCGTCAACCGACCCCTGCAGAATGGTTATTCGCAAACCGATAGTCCGGTTTGCGACAAGGATATTGCCCTCATCGCGGACAACTGCCTGGTAGCTGAGTTTTTGCGGAACCTGTCCCAACACGATGGTTGTTGACAGCAGCGTTAGAATGATCAAGTATGTCCTTTTCATAACAATGAGCTGTTTTATTAAACAGGATGTTCTTGTCATTTACTTCAGCGCAGAAGGAACCGAAGTTTACCGGGTTAAACTGAATCCCCGGGAGGACAACCATTACCCTGGGGCAGCGGTGCGGGCAAAGGACTGAGCATTACTCTCTGATGCCGGATAAACAACTGTCCGGCAAGGAGTCATGATGGTATACATCAATAGGGCTGAAGAGGTTTTAGCCTCATTCATAGTTGCTCTGCATTCTGATTTTTACAGGTACCATTTCAAAGGTATACAATCCCTGGGAAGAAGTCAAAGAAATTATTGAAGGTCAAAAATGTCAGACAGTTGGTTTTGCAAAGGTTCTTACAGGAAGATTGATATGAAGTCTGCAGCCTTAACCTGGGTTTTGTTTCTTATGGTTCTCTTGCCATTGGAGAAGCCGGTCGCGGCACACTGCCTGTATTGAGTGCAGTTACCATGCTTATCGGGCGCAAAGCCCTTACAGACCCTGACAACATCGGGGGAGATCTCATCGATTATTACTACCCTGCCGTCTCCATGTTTGAGTCGCCCCAGTTCAAATTTTCCGTCAATGACATGAAGTCCCTTTGAAGCAAATTCCCGGGTAACAATATCGGCTATGTTCTTTACAAGGCCGACGCTGAAGTCAATCTCAGCCCTGGTCATTGCACCCGACTCCTCGAGGGCCTCAAGTGTTATGAGCACGTCAACATCCCCCTTTGTCCATGCTTCAACGACTTTGTTGAGGTTCCTGCATGGCCGTACGAAGGGGTATCTCCTCCAGAAGCTCCCGGTGGCGTTGTTCCTCCAGGTAAACTCAAGATTCTGCAGCGGTGCCGAACCTTCAAATTCCGGTGATTCTACCGGCATGCCCAGTGGAGTGGCAGGTTCCACGATCATCTCGTTGTCACTTACCGTGTCGATATAGTGGGAAGGAATTCCCTTTTCCTTGAGGAGTCTGAAAAAATGGGTTGCGAACCTGCATGCTATTGCCCCTTTCCCGGGTATCTCACCGACGACGGTATCATAGCCGGGATCAAAAACGGGCTTGCCGTTTTCCATATAGCCGGTGGCGTCATCCTTGAACAGCATCCTGTACTTGCCCTTGTACCGGCCTTCGCTTATTTCGTAGACATTTTTTGATTTTCCGCTGTAGATAAGGTTCTTCTCTTCCATGGCTGATAATTATTGGTTTTCCGATCATCTGTTCTCCTGAACTGGTTGTCAGGTATTGTCACCTGATATTGCCCGGCATCCTGCCATGCAGCCTGATAGCATGGCATAAATTCCTTTTGCATGGGAATAAAAATAGTGGAAAAAATTTGAATTACCGGTAGCCGTGTGAAGATTACAGGCTTTGCCCACCTTCGCCAAAGGCTTCGGCGGTCAAAGCTTGTGACCATTATCCGAGGAGCTTAACAGAGAAAAAGACAGGCAGCGCTGATGCTCATATGTCATATTGTTCGGGGGAGCATTGACTTTAATCGACAGATAGTTTAACTTTGGCTTATCTACTTTGTGCCTCCCCTGTTGGTTCGTTGATTTGAAGAACGTACATACCCTGTTAAATACCGGAGTATAATATTTAAATCTTTCAGATATGAAAAAGGCATTGATGGTATTTGTATTATTGATTATCGGGGCATTTAAACCGGTAATTGACTGTGCATCTGCACAGGAAGCGACTGAAAATCTTATCTCAAATGAGTCATGGAAACTTGGATATGGCCATAGGGGTATATCCCATCTGAGCAGCAATGCAGATCCCTACGAGGTAAATGTCATTTCAAGGATAATTGATGCAAATGTTCGTTTCAGGATTGGTGAGGGAGAATGGCAACCCATTGACACCAGCCGGCAAATGGAGGTTCAGGGTAATATTGTCAGGTTTATAAATTATAAACAGGGAAGTCCCTTTTCGATGGAGCAGACTTTCACGTTGAATGATGAAGTGCTTGACTGGGATATCGTTCTTGAAAACAAAACATCCGAACCAATCGATATTGGAGATATTTCCATTAGCATACCTTTCAGATCCTCTTCCGGCCGGGAACCGGTGGATTTATTCGAGAGGGGCTATTTAAGGCACTTTTTCGTTTCGGGTGACGGCTCGTTTATTTTCCTGAACAAGCGCAGCGGGCAACCACCCTATCTTATGATTACCGTCAAGCCCGGCACAGGCCTGGAATATTTTCAGAGGAACGAGTACTTCATTCATTCGGGCTATTCCGGGAACCGGCAGACCGGTAACTGGAGACACGAGCATACATACACGCACCTGGCTCCCGAAGGTCAGGAGAATGACCGTCTTGTTTACGGGTTCAGGCTTCAGTGGGCTGAGAGCTATGAGGAGCTTCGTAATATCCTCTATAATTCCAGGCTGATGGATTTTCGTGTTGTCCCCGGAATGACTGTACCTGAGGACCTTGAGGCCAGGTTTTCACTCCGCAGCAGAGCCGTGATCGATTCGGTTATCCCTGAGTTCCCGGCTCATACCACTATAACATACCTGGGAGAACAGGAACCGGATAATCATCTTTACAAGGTAAAGTTTGAGCGTTTGGGTGAGAATATGATAACGGTCCATTTTGACGGCAACAGGAAAACCTACCTGGAGTTTTTCATCACCGAGCCGGTTGAGACGCTCCTTGAAAAGCGGACATCATTCATTGCAAACAACCAGCAACACCGGAATCCCGACCTCTGGTACAACGGACTGTTTTCGGTGTGGGATATGACAAACAGCATTTTGAGGGGCCCCGACAATACCGATGGCAACGACGGCTGGAATTCCTACAGGGTGGCAAGTGATGATCCTGTGCTGGGTATAGCCGCTTTCCTGGCATCAGTAAACGCCATTTTCCCCAACGACTTCCAGATACAGGCACTGGAATACCATATCGAAAACCATATATGGGGAGGACTGCAGCGAACAGACCAGGAGACTTATCCATATGGAATTATGGGGGTGCCAAATTACAAGGTTGCCAGAGACACAACCCTGCGGCTTCAGATTGAGGACAGAAGGAGAATTCATATAACAAAAATCTGGCGCACTTATGATTACCCGCACGTCTTTATGATGTATTACCACATGTACCAGATAGCAGAGCGATATCCCGACAAGGTAAAATATCTTGATGCCGACGGATACCTTGAGAGAATGTGGCAGACAGCACGAGCATTTTTTCAATGGCCATATGAAGTATACCCAACGTATGAGATTTACAAATGGGGTAACTATAATGAGATGCTGATTCCTGATATCATAGCTCTTCTAGAGGAAAAGGGTAGGCAGCAGGAGGCTGACTGGCTGCGTGGCGAGTGGGAGAAGAAAGCCAAATATTTTATTTATGACGATCAGTGGCCCTACGCCTCAGAGTTCCCTACAGACCGCACCCATACTGAATCGACCTATGCACTCGCCAAATATGGTGCTACCCACGATATGAAACCCGATTCGAACCTGTGGTTTGACAAAAACCTCAAGAAATGGTACTCACACCCTAATGTGACCCGGGAAGCAGCACTTGAGTTTATGGAGCGCCAGCACCTTTCCAACCTGGCTATCAGGGGGTGGCTTGAACCCGCATACTACACCCTTGGATCAGCCCTCAGGGATGCTGAGAGGCTATGTTACATGGCACGCATGGGCGGCTGGTCGGTTCTGGATTACGGGATTCAGTTCGCCGATGACCCTCACGACTGGCTTCAGCTTGGATATGCCAGCTACCTTAGCTCGTTCGCCCTCATGAATACCGGCAGGCCCGAAACAAACTATGGCTTCTGGTATCCCGGAAAGGCCAATGACGGAGCTCTGGGCCAGGCTTTTACACCATTCAAGCAGAGCAATACCTGGGTGGGTTACGTAGAGGAACGCGGACCCTGGCGATACGACGGTGAACAAAACCTGGGTATGGGAGCCGTAACACGCATGGCTTCAACAATACTTACAGAGGACCCCCTGTTTGGCTGGATTGCCTATGGCGGTAAGCTGGAAGAGAGCAGTGATGGATACATGGTCATACCCAGAGACGGAGTCAGAATACGCTTCTGGCTGATTGACGACAAGCAGAGGGTGGGTGTTGAACTTGAAAGGGACGGTTTCAAAAAGGAAAATCCCATAATTGTGAACAGAGGCCGTAACCGCATTGAATTTGCACTGGAGAACAGGACAGCAGATGTACATACAACGCGGCTGACTTTGGATGTAAAGGGTGCTGCAAGGTGGATAGTTAAAGTTGATGAAAAGGTAGTAGAGCCACAGTCAATAAACGGAAAGGCTGTCTTCAGTATTGATGTAAAGGATTCAGAACATAACATCCTGCTGGTGAAATCATCAACTGCGGTGAAGGTATTTTTAGGATTACTGGTCATTTTGTCCCTGGTAATCCTGGTGAGAGTTCTTAAAAGGAGAGAGGCCTCACAGGGAAGATAAGCTGCGAGGGACTTTTTGCTGCCCCTTATATAGGCGAGCAGGCGTCAGGTAAAAGGAAGAGGATTACACTCCTTGCAGTCGTGTGATCCTCAATGGGGTGCTTAACAAGGAAAAAGCCAGCAACGCTTGCGCGCTGCTTACGGCTTTTTGTTTTCCATCTGTCGCGCGGGCAAGAATGCATCGGGTAAAAAAAAGAGGATTACACTCCTTGCAGTCGTGTGATCCTCAATGGGGTGCTTAACAAGGAAAAAGCCAGCAACGCTTGCGCGCTGCTTACGGCTTTTTGTTTTCCATCTGTCGCGCGGGCAAGAATGCATCG
>JAVEWX010000013.1:0-14802 GCA_034004335.1 Bacteroidales bacterium
ACTCCAAGTGGTAGTCCCGTGAACGTGGCGCCTGTGGCACACGTGGTAGCGTTTGTGTTGTTAGATATCGGAGTGCCGATGCAGACCGTCTGGTTGTCATTGGCAGAGGTGAGAGATATGGTGTTGTCAGGTGTGACATTGATAGCTCCCGTTGTCGTCACCGTGCCGCAGCCTCCCAGCAGGGTTACTGTGTAGGTGAAGCTACCTGACCCTGTCGGTGTGCCGCTTATCGTTACAACATCCGATGCCCAGCTGCCCGTTACTCCCAGCGGGAGTCCCGTAACCGTGGCGCCTGTGGCTCCCGTAGTAGCATAGGTGATGTCAGCTATCGGTGTGCCGACGCAGACCGTCTGGTTGTCATTGGCAGAGGTGAGGGTTATGGTGTTAGTATTTATCAGGACATCTACATAGACAGAACCGGCACAAGAGAATGCGTTCTGCACTGACACACTAACCCTTCCGTCGGGACCTGGACCCCATATCACATCTGCGAAGTTGGATCCCACTGTACCTCCTCCGTTAATAGCACCGCCAGTGATTGTCCAGGCATAGTTTAAATAGGTATCCGTAAGTGTATATGTTACCATATCACCCGTGCAAACAGTTGTTGCCGGCGTGTTAAATGCAGGCGTCGGTGTCGGGTGAATGGTCACGGTATCAACGACAGATGATTCGCAGGGGAATCCCAGGATATTGGGTTTGAGTATAGTTGCTATTACCACTCCCTGGGGGAATCCGGTATTCCACTCAACATCAATTCTATTAGTGTCGAGATCAGTTGTCAGGATAGTTCCGTTTTCCACACCCCAGTTATAAGTGGCATCAGTGTCATAATTAACAATATATGAGCTAATCTGACCATCACAGGCATCCGAGTAGCGTACTGATACATTATTAAATACCAGTCCGGTTTTATTGACAACCAGAACAGATGTATCAGTACATCCATTTCCGTCGGTAACGATTAGTCTAATATTATAAACACCATCTGGCATCAGGTTATTGAAGAAGGGTGTTTCCGAAGCAGATGTATTTGAGAAGACGAGGAATGGGAAAACCCCTGTTATCTCAATAAAGGGTTCTGAACCCGGTTCGAGACCCTGCCAGAAGTACGAGTAATTTTCGTCACCTCCGGTCACATCAGCTGTGTATAGAGCGAATGGTGCCGCAAGCTCACAGTTGTTCAGCGATATAGAGTTGATATTAAGAGAAGAGGCAACCGTTATAATTACATCGGCTGATGAACTGTTCCCGGAAGCATCAACTGCAGTTAGTGTTACGGTCTGCGGTCCCTGGTCGCCGCAACTGAAAAAGTTTGGTGCCACCGACAAAGTAATCGGTCCGCAATTATCAAATGATCCGTTATCCACATCCCCGGGCAGCAAAGTTCCTGTACCTGTTGCATCGAGTACAAGTGTATAGGTTTTGACATTTACAATGGGTGAAATGGTATCAATTACCGTCACCTGTGAGGCACATGAAGCCGAGTTACCCGATTCATCGAATGCCGTCAGGGTAACATTAGCCGGAGCGCCTGTATCGGAGCAGTTAAAGCTGGTTCTGCTCAGTACATATGTAAGTGCAACAGTACAGTTGTCGGACGAACCGTTATTGACATCGGCTGCCGTAAGTGTAGCATTGCCCGTACCATTGAGGTAGAGCACAACATCCCTGCATATTACAACAGGCTGTGTAACATCCGCTGCATTAACAACCACAGTTATGCTGTCAAGGTTTCCGGCTATATCTTCTGCATATATCTTGACATCTGTCGGGCCTACTCCACTGATTATTGAACCGGCAGTCGGCACCTGACTTCTTGAAATAAGGGCCGGCGGTGTACAGTTATCTGTAACTACAAGAGCCGCAAGGAAGTCAGGTATCAGAGCCTGACAGTTGTTGTCGAGATTTACTGTAGGATTGATCGGAGGAATAAATACAGGTGGATCAATGTCTACCACAGTAACGTTGATTGACCCAACGGAGCTGTTCCCGGCGAGGTCTGTAGCAGTAACCGTTACAACAGTCACGCCCTCTCCTATTATTGTTCCGGCAAGAGGTGCCTGGGTTATTGTAATACTTCCCGAAGCCGTGCAATTATCTGTCGCCGTGGCTGCAATTACAGGAACAGTAGCCTGACAACTGGCATTGGCATTCAGAACCGGTGGGGCAGGCAATGTTATCACCGGAGGAGTATTATCAATAACAGTAACGTTGAAGGTGCATGGAGCACTTGTATTGCCTGCCTGATCAGTAGCTGTGTACGTGACAAGTGTGGTACCAACCGGGAATACTGACCCCGGAATGTGTGACCTTAACCAGACAATCGTACCTGGTGCCGAACAGTTATCGGTAGCTGTCGGTTCTATCCATGTTACAACAGCTGAACAGAGGCCAGGATCATTGTTGACGACAATGTTTGACGGACAACCGGCAATAACCGGGAGTACATTATCAGCAATTGTTACAGCATAATCAGGAGTTGTGTAAGTACATCCGCTGACAGTCTGGGTTTCAGTAACCCTTACCGTTCCTGCAGGTCCCGGTCCCCAGTTAACAACAATACTGCTGGCGGTTGTCGGGCCGATGATTAAACCTCCGCCAACAACCCAGCTGTAGGTGTTACCCGGGTTGTCGGTGGTGGCATATACCACACCGGCAGCATTGGGACAAACCAGGTTAGCACCGACTATTGATGGTGCCGGTCGCGGGTTAACGGTTATATTCACCGATCTCGGGGCACTGGTTCCGCAAGCATTTGTTGCCGTTACTGACAGAGTGCCGCTCGTTGCGGCCGGACTGAAGTCGATGGTCACTGAGTTGCCGGTACCATTTATCGTATGGCCTGTTCCGGTATATGACCAGTTATATGTAACACCAACTTCGGCTGGTACGGAATATACATAGCCTCCTGATCCCTGACAAACCTGCGTTGGCGCAGACAGGAATGGTCCCGGCATCGCCGCTGCAACCGGGAATGCAATGACTACATCGTCGTATGATTCACAGGGACCGTTGCTTATAGTCCAGCGAAGCACATAGGTTTCGCCAAGAACACCCGTAAACACTGTGTTGTGCTGAGTATTGTTTACAAACGTACCTCCTGTACCCAGCAGCACACCCCATAGTCTATTTAAGCCACCGGGGTTATTCCCCTGCAATACAGTGCCTGACACACCACAAAGTGACTGATCAGGTCCGGCAACGGCAACGATTGGTTCAGAATAGACCATAACTCCGATTCCGTCCACCACTCCGGTATTTGCTCCGTTGTTGTAAGTAAACCCCGTAAGCTTGTATTCACCCGGCATAGGTGTTGGGAGCACATAAGGCAATGAGCTAACGGTGATTGTGGGCCGAATAACGCCATTGATAGTGTAATCAAGGGTGAAATCAAGCAAAATTGGGGTAAAAGATGAGAAATTCACAGGGATGCCTGCACTGCCACAAACAGGTCCGGGTGAAGCCAGTGAGGCACGGGCTTTGGTGGTTGATATACTCGCAGTGGTAAAGATTCCCGGAACTGTTGAGATATTGACGTTATTGACAGTGGCAACATCACCAGTGTTGTTATTTCCTGATGTTACTGAAAGCAGCTCAGTCCATAATCCGGCGTTATCTTCGGCAACCCTCATATCTGACATACCGTTGACAGTCATCAGCGGAGTAAGGTCACTTGTCGGATCCCATCCTATCTTTACACGGGCCGTAGTGTTGGTTGTAGTGCTTACGCTCCAGTATTCCATTGTATTGGTAACCTGCAGCGGTGCCGCCAGCGATGATGCCGTACCATTCGGAGAGAAGTACTCAACCGTCCATGGAAGGGTACTGCCGGCTGTTGATGTCAGTGTAAACTTATGGCCTTTCAGGCTTCCCTGTCCGATCGGATAGAGGAAGCTGCCTCCATTCAATATCCGCTTTGTAAGTGGCCCACTCACAAACGATGTTGCTACACCTCCTTCAGGCACAACTGTCGAGGAGGAAGTATTCAGCAGTGTAAGGGTATTTGAAGAGGTTGTGTGAATTACCCCCTCAGTAAGCAGAAGCTGATTCTTGACCTCTACCGCACCATTTAATCCTATCTCAAGGCCGGCTGAATTGTTTATTTCAAGATTATTGAAGCCATTAACACCGATGAAATCGCCGGCAGGTCCTCCAATCGTTTGCATTACCGACCCTGCGAATGAGACAGTTGCCAACGGCGCTGCTCCCGAACCGCTGTTGAACGCTCCTGATGAATAGCGCTCCATGGTTCCCAGAATAATAAGCCTGGCATTGTTTATACTGTTGTCGAGTACAGGTCCGTCAATTACAAGCCTGTGACAGATCGTAAGGTCCTTATTGGGCAGTATTCTTGTACCGGTACCGGTAAAGAAGAGATTTGGTACGCTGTTGTACTGTGTTGCAATAATTGTATAGGAACCGGAACCGCCATATTCAAGAGTGGCATTTCCAGCACAGTTGAGGAAGGCATTGAAATCTCCGGCAGGGAGATTTCCGCTCTCAAGGTATATGGTTCCGTCACCGTCGACATTGCCGAGGCTATGGCCAAATGTTGGAGAAACCACTCTCAGTGTTCCGGTAATTGTACTATTAAGGGCAAAAACGTTATTGATATCAGTTGTAACAGTATGTTCAATAATTACATTGGCACCATACGGCCCGCCCGGAGGACATGGCGGAGAAGCGCCTACGGGCGTCCACACAGTTTCATCAGACCAGTTGCCAGAAGTATTTGTACGATATGTTGGCACATCGCCGGGTATAGCATTGAAGTCACCGGCTGTGTAATCACCATTCAAATTGTTGGTAGCTGAATAATAGAAGGAGGCCTGGTGGGCTGCCTCGTCAACATTATCTGTTGCCGGCCCGGGTATTGCCTTCTGCCAGTTGCTGCCGGGTAATACGAGTCTGGCAGCAACATAATCACTCTCAATGCCCATCACATCTGCAGGGATGTACTGCAGCATAAAATCACCATCAACTCCGGTTAGTCCGGAGCTCTCTATTTGCCAGTAATATGCAAGCGCATTGTCCTGATCGATAACGCTGGGATGAGTATTGTTGACCGGATTGATGTTGACGAATCCGACTGCAGCGTTTGATGCCAGGTTCAAAACTCCCGGAGTATACTTAGCTCCTACACCGACAGGGAATGTAAACAGTTGTGGACCAGCTGAAAATAGCTTTCTTAACCCGCTGCTGCTCAGCACTCCGTCTGAACGTATCATTTTTGCAGAACTGAATGGAGCTCCGCCAATACTGCTGTTAACCGAGAGAGTGAGACGATACTGGCCAATATCAAGTATCCCCTGGGTTAGCAATAAATCATTTGTCAGAGAAATATTATTATTAATCCTTGCTCCTGAAGGATTATTAAGTTCTAAACGTCCATAGGCACCTGTTCCGGTTATCAGCTGAAGTGAAGGCCCTGACAGACTTATCCCTCCGGTTGTATTATTGTCGGTATAAGAACCAATGTTTGTAAGATTCCCAAAGAGTGTGACAAGGTAATCTCCCAGTACCAGGTTTCCGTTTGCGATGTCAAGGTTTCCGTCAACACTGAAGTTGCCACTGACAGTAAGTGACGTGGCAGGTGTAACTACCAGATTATTGAAATTTTGTACCGTTGTTCCGGTTATGTTCTGTACGGTTCCGATAAATGTTGTAGTATTGGTCCCGTAGTTGTAGGTTCCGTTGTTAATCAGGTCTCCCCTTATGGTAATATCGAGATCATTGCTGTTGAGAATGCTTCTGTTGTTCTCCAGTTCCAGATTTCCCTGAAGAACAAGAGGACTAATTAACAGATTAACAGTTGCGTTCCTGGCAGTAGCTGCTGTACGCCCCGAAATAAAAAGATTATTAAGCGGTACGCTTGCCTCCAGCCCATAGTTCTGATCTGCTGTAACAGTATGTGCGAAACGAATGGTTCCGCCTGTAACAGAATATGTTGAAGGCCGCAGATAGAGATCTCCGAAAGTTGTTCCCCCGCCTCGCGGAATTGTTATTGTACCACCTGACATTGTAAATTCACTACCAGTATTGACGATTTCGAGTTTAGCTCGGGTATTCAAATGTGCCATACCGTTAATGATGACGTCACCGCCCGTTTGGGTAAATTTCAGAACACCATTGGTTGAGGTCGAGGATCTCCGTATCTGACCATTCACTGTTAAAGTTCCCCCGTTTATCTCTATTTCAGAGGAACCACCACCTGAATATTCAATATCATTGTTACTGCCGGGGAAAGTTACAGGTCCGACATAAACATTACCATTTGAGACAGTTAGCTTACCATCGAGGAACAGATCGTTTGTGTTTGAATTTGCATTCGCAATAAGAACGTTTACGTTATACCCATTCTGGTAATCAATATGCAGCCCAGCGGTGGCCGGTATATTGAATGGTGTGGTTGTAGATATTGTGAAGTTGGTTGCAGGATCAATCCTCATATACCTGAATGTGCCATTCTGAAGGTTCAGCCAGTTATTGACTGGAGTAATCAGGGTCGACTCAATATCAAGAGTAAGGGTAGCAGCCTGTGATGTTCCTTTGTTTACAATCAGCTGACCGAACTCCATTCGGGGTGTGCCTGCGGTATTGGTAATAAAGGCATCATCCTCGCCAAAGAATGTTGTCGGAATGTTTGAAAGGTTAACCTGCCTCGTAGTGGAAGTACCCGTAGAAAGACCGTCAGTATTGTTTATCAGGCTTCCTCCTATTGACAGTGATTGGTTAGATCCCCCGCTCCAGACATATAATGCCGAGGCTGTTCCGACCTGCACATCACCGTAAACCACAAAATCCTGAGCAATAGCTCCATTCTGATACCATATCAGAGAACCTCCCTGAATGTCAATGTTGCCTAAAACAGTAATGGTCTTAGGAACAGCAGGTATAGCACCGGGATATGTTGTACCCCAGGTTGGGCAGAACCAACTGTCGGCATCCTGCCCACGGGTAATAAGATTGCCATATATTGTCACATCCCTGTTGGCAAACATGACGTTTGATCCACCCAGTGGGGACAGAATCAGGTTGCCATATTCCGAAACTGTTTCAGGCAGATAGTATGTAGTGCCCGCAGCAGGGTTGGTGGTATATAGTTCGGTAGTCCCTCTGTTTACATTGAAATCTGAGAAATCTCCCGAGGGGAACTGAAAAGTTGCCCCTGAATTCTGTGTTGTTGTGAGCCTGAAATTACCGTTGCCGTTCGGATGAGACATGACCATGCTGAATACTGAACCTGGGTTGAATCCTACATCAAGGGCTGATCCTTGCTCTATCTGCAAAGTTGCGCAGCTGTCTGCTCCCAAATTCGGAATTGTAAGGAGGGTGGCAAGATATACACTGTCGGCACCACCAATTATAACGATATCTGATGCACCCGGGGCCGCCAATGGCAGATCATCAACATCATGTCCTGTCAGGGACCATGTCGTCAGATCGGTCCAGAGACCTGTCTGGCGGCTGTAATAGATCTGCGGGGGACTGAATGATGTCTCACCTGCAGTGTAATCGGCATCGAGGAAATCAGTACTGTTGCCGGGAGCAAACCAGTCTGTTATAGTATTTGTGGTAATGTCAACAGGCGGATTAGAATTAGTACCTGATTTCCATGTGAAGTCGGTTGTAGTAAAGAGAGAAGGAACATAATTGGCCTCATTTCCAACCACATCGTTCTCATCGTAAACAAATGTATGGGTAACTGAACCCGGAGCAATTCCTGAAAAACCGGCCGATCTTACTCTCCAGAACCAGGTGAGGTTCTGATTCTTGACTGAAGTATTCGGATGTTCATACCCTACCGGTATTACTGTAACTGAGCCATAGGCTGCCGGAGCAGAGCTGAATCCTATTGTTGCGGGTGCATATTTTACCGGCTGTGCCGGAGTTATTGTTGGCGCACCGACATGGAATGTGAAATCTGCAGCAGAGTCATAAACACGTGTAAGACCTCCGTCACCGGCATTACCTGATGTATGCACATATCGCGCAGGTCCGGCATTGACAAATGAAGCTGAGGCTGTCAGAGTCAGATTGTAGGCACCGATATTGAACAGGTTGTCCTGACCGAATGTTAGGGTACCCGTCACTGTCATAGCTGCTGAGAGTGTAACAGGTGCAGTTGAAGCATGAGTATTATTTAATAGAACATTCTCGAAAGTTCCTTCTCCTGCTATTGATTGTGGGGTCGTGCCATTTACTACGAAGCTTCCGGTTCCTGTATGAATACCACTATTAAAGATATTACCGGCCACATTTATTGTTCTGCCGTTGTCGTCAAGGGTTGCAAGCTGCATACTGAAACTGCCTGACACATTCAGTACTGCCTGTGTACCATGCAGTGTCACCATTCGTCCGGAAGGCTTTATTATTGCCAGATTGTTGAGATCCAGCGGTGATACCAGATTATTGGTGATTGTCTGATTCAGGCTGCCATTGACCAGTGTTGTATTTGTACCGGTAGTGTAGGTTGTACCTGCATTAAACAGCAGGTTACCTCCTATTGAGATATCAAAATTATTTGCATCAAGATCACCGGAAATAAGGTTAAAATCACCAAGGACAACCAGTGGTGTGTTAAGAACCGCAACAGATATACTGCCAGACCTGTTAACCGTTAATTCTCCCAACGGAGCCGTAGTATGAACCTTGAAAGAGGTTGCATCGGGCATGTCTGCACCTGCAAATGGCAGAATCTCAAGACTTCCGCCTGTAACACCTATGTTTGCAGGGGCTGATTTAACATCAAATGCTTTCTCTTCACCAGGATCTGTGCCCGTAACATCGCAGATACGGATGATTCCGCCCGACATTGTGAAAATGTTTCCGGTATTCTCAAGATTAAAGGTTCCGAATGCAGTGTTAATACCGCTGGCAAGCCTGTTCAGGTTTAATGTTCCGTCTGAGATATCGGTAATATCATCAAAGGTTGCGAAAGAGACTGGTGTGCGCCTGAGACGGCCTCGGAGAATAAGAATTCCTCCTGATTGTGTAAACTGTGCTGTTCCGGTCGAACCCAGAAGTTGTTTGGTATCAACAACACCACCCTCAATCACTATTTGGCCTGATGAGACACTGGAGGTAATCAGTCCGCCAGATTCCCGGGTTGAAAGGTACCCGTTTCTGATGCCCAGCCTTCCGTAGATCACCAGTGCGTTTGCGCCTCCACCGGAAATACCTGCTGCTGAATTATCGGGGATAGTTGTTCCGCACAGTGCATTGGCTTCACGGTAATCATCTGCTGTGGTTAGTACTGCAACATCGGCGCCATCCAGAATGAGAGCGGCATTTGCAGGGATAATGTAATCGGAACCGGGAGTGCCGGCAGTTATACCTTCTGTTAATGAGGGAATTGCAAGAGAACCCTCAAGGATTACCGTACCGGTCCTGAGCCACAGGGCTTTCCTGATGTTTGGATCGCTGCCGGTGTTTTCTGCTACCATGGAGTTGGCACCGAAAAGTCTGAAATTATTGTGGTCTGATGAGGATATCGTAAGGGTGCGGGTCTGGTCGACTCCCTTGCTTACAATCAGGTTGTAAAAGTCCGTGATACCATTGCATGTAAGAATATTATCAGAATCACCCAGGAAGAAAACTGATGCGGCTCCTGAGTTGGCACCAGCGAGAGTGGGCGGGAACTCATTGTAAACCGGATTGTCGAGGTTAGTAAATCTCACGAATCCTTCATTGACAAAATCGCCGTAGATCCTTACCGTATGGAAATAGGTATAATAGTTGATAAAGGGTGCGACTCCACCCGATGTTACAGATGATATATCGGGATTGGTGACTCCTGTTCCAACCGCAATTTCTCCAGACTCTCCGACGATTACACTGCCCTGAATTGTCAGATTGAGAGGGATTGAAGAGATATCATCATTGATTTTAAAGATGCCGGTTCTGACAGTAAGGTTGCCGTTAAGGGTTAGATTGAAGAGCTGAATTGCAGTAAATCCCGATGTATTGATAATAAGGTTATTATAAACAGTCTGGTAGGATGGCAAGTCGAAATCATACTGAGTCATGTACTCAGTTGTTCCGTTCCCGGCATCAACAAATGTATTTAGGGCAACATCGGGGAAGTCGGGTGATGCGAGTTGCAGTGTTCCCCGGCCGTGCAGGTAAGAGAGCTGATTATTGAAACTAAAATCCTCCATATTGAGGAAAGCGCCGGCTTCAATTGTAATACCCAGTCCCTGGGTTGAAATATTGTCAGAGAGATAGACGGTCCGACCTGAAAGGATAACCACATCATCGTTGATGCCCGGAACCGTATTGCCAATCTGAAGAGTTCCGCTCGGGTCAGTAGTCCATGTAGTAGGTGTATTCCAGTCTCCGTTCTGATAGGAATAGTAAATTCTCTTTGCCCCTGCTGTCCAGTGCGTACTCGAGCTGGTCATTGTCGTCGTACCGGTAATGGTAAAGGAGTTTGCTCCGAACGACCCGGTTCCGGTTGGTGTCTGCCAATCTCCGGCAACTATCCTGTACCAGATATCTGTTGGGGGTGAATCTATTTCGTCAGGGTCGTAATGAAATGTAGCGGTGATGGTTTTACCCGGGGTTGTAGTAACAACGTCCCAGTATCTGCTGATGAAGTTATGACTCAGATCGGTAGCGGGTACGGCAATTACCCTTATCTGTCCGGTCGTAGCGCTGGTTGAAATGATCTCCATTGGAGAGTAATACCCCCCCGATCCGACAGGGAAGCTTATTGGTAGTGTCGCGGCAGCATTCCTGATGACAGCGCCTGTACCATCCGTCTCTATCATGTTTGTGGCGCTGAGTACGCCCTGAACAGCATTGGTATTGTTATTTGTAATTGTAAGATCACTGGAACCCAGATGAAGTACCCCGTTTGTTAAAATGATATTTCCGCTTACCGAGGCATTGTTCTGAAGCTGTTTGATGCCCCCACCTGATATACCCAGATTAACATAGTTGTTTGTTCCGAAAACCTCCTGACTGCCAGCCCTGTTATAGTTAACCATACTTCCGCCACCAGCGGTTGCATTAAAGGCGTTTATAAAATTCTGCTCTCCTGAAAGGTTAATCACGTGGGCTACCCCGCCACCCATTGTAATCGTACCTGTAACATCGATAAGGTTTCCCGCCAGATTGACGCTTTTAGGTGCCGTTGTCCAGAAATCAAGTGTTCCGTCAACAGTCATATTGCCGGCTATATTGATGGTTTTTGTGGTTGTTCCGAGGTTGAGAATCCTGTTGTTTTCAATAAGGAGGTTGCCGTTTATGTCAGCCGGCAGGTTGAGTGTCTTTGTTCCACCGACACCGGCAGTAAGGTTATGAAATGTTACTGATCCTGTTCCCGAACCGTTAAGAAACTGGTTTCCGTTAAGACTGAATGTAAACAGGCCTGCGACCGCCTTGAGGGCTTCGGGTTGGTCAGAGTCAACTACCAGATTTGTTCCCCCGAAGTTAATATCAGAAGACACCTCAATGGAAGCCGGATCGACAATAACAAGGTTTCCGTTGGAAATATTATATGGATTTGATCCCTGAATGATCTGATTGGGATTTGTTGTAAAGCTTGTACTTCCGCTTCCGGTCTTAGTAAAAGTTCCATTATTTGTAATGCCCCCCCGAAATTCGCATGAAGAATTACTGGCAATCTGGAAGATTCCATCAGGTTCGAGGGTCATAAGGCCATCAAACCGGTTCAGCCCGGTGTTATTGTTATCAAATATGATCCCATGGTTTCCGATAAGGGTGGTACCGTTGACTGTAAAATTCCTGTTGGTTGTATTGAGTCTGAGGTAATTCGCTGCTGTAGTACCTGAGATGGTGAAATTACCCTGAACTGTTACATCACCGGAAAGTGTCGGTGTCAGTGCAGAAACCAGTCCCGGGCAGTTCATGTTCAGATGTCCGAAGGTCTGGTTTAAACCGGCTGGTATGGCCGCCGTCAGTCCGATGACGTTAGTGGTTGCGTTGGCAACCCAGGTTGCTGCGGGTATGGTGCCACCGTTTCTTGCATGCACATAAGATGCACCGTCTTCGAAACTGAGATTAGCAGAGGATGAATTGATAACTCCTCCGTTGTTGGTTATAACCCCTGAAACAACGGTGTTGCTATTGGTGGCATCAAAGGTGTTTGAAAGTGCTGTGTTTTGATTGATGATCAGTTGACCGGCTATAACAGCATTTACAGTGGCAGGGCTAAATGCTATAGTTGTTCTGTTTCCCGAGCTGCTGTTTAGTATCAGCGTGTTACCTGCTGCAATATCAAGACCCGACCCACCCACACCGGAGATTGTAATGAGCTGGTTATTCAGGTTTGACTCAAGGCTAACCACTGATCCATTAATGATATCGAGTTGTCCTATCGTTTGTGTGATAACATCAGTAGCAGTAACCGAACCCACATTGTCAAATACGAGAATATCGGTCGGTTGCGGAGAGAGTCTGGCGGGACTCCAGCTCTGCGGATCTGTCCAGTCAGCCGAGGTTCCCGGCTGATCCCATATATATGTGGTTGCTGAATTGATTCTGCCGGTAAAATCGCTGTTGTCGAGTGGTGCGGTAGTTTGATCGACTCCGGAAACAGTTAATGTTGGAGAACCGCCTGTAGTGTTGTATTGCGTCCAGGTTGATCCCTCCCATCTATTGACCCTCAGGTTTGAATGGGTACCGGTAAGGTCCGCTAGTACATAGGTAAAGGTGGCACTATAGGTGTAATCGCCGGGCTGATCGTTGGTGAAAGACCAATATCGTGAGATATAGTTATCTGTAGTCCCGTCATTGGGGTGTTGTGCATTGGTTACATTAACTCCAACAATTCTGGGTAGTGTGTTGGAGGTAAATGTAAGGGAAACCGGGGAGTAATTGAGTATATCACCTACCGGCAATGTGTAGGCTCCTGCAGATCCTGCTGCGAAGGCCTTCTTAAGCTGACCGCTACCGTCAGTAACAACATACCGGGAGGCAGTGATGCCTGCTACGGCGGAAGTGCCTGAAAGTGTCAGGTCGTGGTCACCAAGAACTATTCTTCCATTACTCAGGTTCAGTGTTCCGCTTACCGAAATATCTCCCTCCAATGTTTTATCACCACCATTCAGAAGAGTAAGATTCCTGTAGGATGGGCTTGTGAAGACAATCTGATCACCAGCCCGGTTGTAATAAACCGTACTGGCAGAGAGGTTGGTGACAAGCGATCCGATGGAATTATTTTCACCACCCAGGTAGAGGCCATGTTGCCTGTCACCCTGACTCATGTCTATCGTGCCGTTACCCGCCAGATTTCCCGATACCGTAAGGTTACGGTTAGTACTTGCCGTATACGCCAGAGTTGAATTATCGACTGTCAGGTTACCGGTGATTGTGAAAGAGGCATTAGCCAAGGTCTTTACACCACTATTCGATGCAGTAACATTACCATACGTGTATGATCGTATCGTTTGATCGGTTCCATTGAAATTTACTGTTGAATTCCCGTGTGTAAAAGCAGATGGAAAGAAATCACCAGTAACGTTTATTGTGCTGTTGCCGGCTCCTGTAAGTGTTCCGGTAACAAGATTGCCGTGAACAGAGAGGGTCCCGGCGTCGGTAAGGGTAAACTGACTCCTGGCGGCATTATTGCCCATTAAAAAATCACCGTTTATTATCAGGTTACCGGTAGAGACCGAAACCAGGCAACGTCTGGCGTTATTGTTTGAATTTGAGCTTGTAAGAGACCCGGCTGCCAGGGTTCCCGAGTTCACAATCAATGTATTGTCATTAGTTCCACCTGTTGGAGGATTAATTGTTATCTGACCCGTTACATTGAGTGAATAGTTACCACCAAATTCAATGCTGTTTGATTGCGCTTCACCGATATAGGTAATGGCGGCAACGGGATTTGACACACTGGCAGAGACTGAAACAGTAAATCCACCGGTTAACCAAACAGTACCGGCTCCTGTTGCAGCACCAGGATAATCACCGGCAAGACAGTCATTCCAAGTCCCTGAGACACGAACCTGCCACGTATTATTGTCATTCCAGTTACCGGTGGCACGTGTAATGTAATCACCGTCAGCCTGCGTAAAGGCAACAGAACATGCCATCAGGATGAAGGCAAGGGTCATTATAACCCTTGGTGCTTCAATTATGCCACTGAGGTAACAGGTATCCCTTGTAGAAAGATGAGATTTTCCGGACATGCCCGTGAACCTTCTTAATACTTTATAAATCATATTATATTGTTTCATTTCAGTCAGGTGCTGTATTGTCAGGCTCTGTTAGTATAATAATTTAATCTACAATTAAATACAGAGGGCTGGAAAGGTTTTCGTTTCCGATGAAAACATGCTGTAAAACCATCAGGTACATCATGCTAAGATATGTAATTTTTACCAACCAATATCTCTTCAAATCTTCAATATTAGAGGGTTATAATCATTTTTTTCAACCACCTGTTATTTTATATGTTAATAACTGTTTATATGACAATGACTAAAGTTCTGCACTTGATGGTTGCATAGATTACCCGCGAAGGGGCGAGAAGGAAGCCTATTTTGACGAAGTGTTCCATTTTTTTTATGAATGAACAATATTTAAGGATGAGCGGGATATCTGGTTACCGGTTACTGGTTACTGTCAAAACAAAGATTCGTGGGCGATGACGGGTTAGCTGCGCTGAGCCGGGTGGGTGGCCCCTGTCAACCCTGAAGCCGCACCGCCGCAGGCGGTGACGTTTTTCCTTTTTTACCCGGGCTATGAAGGCTGTGCCTTCGGCCCGGCAAAAAAGGAAAACCGAACACTTACGTGTCCGGTTTTCAGGGTTGTGGGCGATGACGGGTT
>JAVEWX010000013.1:14812-34899 GCA_034004335.1 Bacteroidales bacterium
CACCGCCGCAGGCGGTGACGTTTTTCCTTTTTTACCCGGGCTATGAAGGCTGTGCCTTCGGCCCGGCAAAAAAGGAAAACCGAACACTTACGTGTCCGGTTTTCAGGGTTGTGGGCGATGACGGGTTAGCTGCGCTGAGCCGGGTGGGTGGCCCCTGTCAACCCTGAAGCCGCACCGCCGCAGGCGGTGACGTTTTTCCTTTTTTACCCGGGCTATGAAGGCTGTGCCTTCGGCCCGGCAAAAAAGGAAAACCGAACACTTACGTGTCCGGTTTTCAGGGTTGTGGGCGATGACGGGTTCGAACCGCCGACCCCCTGCTTGTAAGGCAGGTGCTCTGAACCAGCTGAGCTAATCGCCCCTAAAGCGGATGCAAATATAGAACACAATTCCGGCATGCCAAAATATTTTTTCAAAAAAGTTGACTGGCAAGATGTACCTGACCCAACTGCCTCAGAATGACCTCACAAGCCGCAAGTCAATGAAGTCAATAACATGGTAATGAGCCCGGGCATTAATACCGATCCAGGTTGAAGGGGCAAACCTGTAAAGGAGAGCATACCTCTGGTACCATGGTTTCCTGGGTTGTGCTGGTGCATAAAAATAGACCCCCGCATACTGGGAAAAGAGAAACCTGCCGAGCACAAGCTCATGACCTGCCAGCAGACTCGCCCTGAGATGGCCCGGATTATGCTCAATGGTGCCATCCAGGAAATCCTGCCTGAGGTTCTCCCTGACAAGCAGATCGGAGACAAGCTCAGCCCCGGCATAAAATGCGCTGACCCTTCCAACCATCCTGCTGTAGCCTCCCCAGATGCCAAACACCCCGAACCACTTTCCAAACCGCTCACTTTCGCGACCCGAGAAAAACAGCGCCAGATCGAACCTGTCCCTGTCGGGATTAAGGACAACTCCACGGTCTTTCTCCCTCTCCTCAAAATTGTAGGGATTAAAGATGTAGTCCATTCCCATTCCTGCCATCGGATAGTTGATCCCATAATTAGGGCTGACGGTTCCTCCATTGGAAATATGGTTATAGCTGAGTGTTGCCCTTGCACTGAAGTGTTGATTAATCCTGTAATTAACACTCGCATTGAGCATGGCAATAAATGCGAAGTGAGATCCGAAAAATTTATTGTCGGGATTGGTTACCTCGTCATAAATGGTTGTCTGGTACGAAAACCCGGGGCCAAACCTGACAGCCATGCTCCAGCGCCGGTCAGCCCTGATAAACGGTTCAACGTAAGGATACAATGCCACCGCAGAGCCCACCACATCCCTGTTGGCGAAATCAACATAATGAAGGGCAAGACCCACCCGCGGGTAGCAGAAACAGTACTGCCAGACATTCTCCGAGGTAAGGTGAAGGGCAAGGTTGATCTCTAAGCCGGCCGGATTGGTATGCGAAACAGGTTCGATGGCCTCGGAATGCGGAATTATCATTCCATAATAACCATGAATGCCGAGGGAAACCGGATTATGTTTTACTGCCGGTGTTTGTGAAAAAACTAAACCAGGCAGTACAATAAGGGAAAGCCCCGGAAAAAGAGAGAATAACAGTTTCCTCAACATTGGTTTAATCATTCATATGCGCCGGAATACAGGCACTGCCTAAAATTAGTAGGATTTTCCGTTAAAAGGGAAAAAATCAGTAACCCTACTCACTGTCTGACGTGCAAACAACTATATTTACCGCAAAAATTACTTTGCATGGCGAAAGACATTTCGAGAAGGAAGTTCATCGCACAGGGGACAGCAGGCCTGGCAGCTATAGGACTTTTGTCATCGGGAACCGCAGACCGGAAACCATCCCTTACACCGACCAGAACCCTCGGGAAGACGGGACTGACGGTTCCGACGATATGTTTCGGGGCAACAAGGATCAGTGAGGATTCCGTGCTCAGATATGCGATTGACAATGGTTTAACATTCCTTGACACGGGAAGGGCATATGCCAACGGTAACAATGAAAAGATGATAGGCCGTGTCGTTTCGGGCTTTCGCGATGATGTCATCATCCAGTCGAAGATAAGACTCGAACCAAAGGATATACCATCGGGTTCCGACAGCAGAAAAGGCGAAGGAGAGATCCTGACAGTGCTGTCAAGGAGGCTGGAAGAGAGTCTCAGGGCCCTGGCAACCGATCATATTGATATTCTCCTTTATCATGATGCTGCAGAAGAGTCACTGTTATTTCACAGAACAGTAACGGATTTCTTCAGTTCAAAAAAGGCAGAAGGTATTATCAGGGCATTCGGATTCTCAACTCACAATGATTGCCTCCATCTTCCGGAGAGAAACAACAGGGAGGGAATATATGAATTGATGATGCTTCCCTTCAACTACAGGGGATCGTATGTTCATTCCATCAACAAAACATATAGTGAATGGGACCAGGAAAGGCTACTGTCGATATTGCAGGCAGCACATGAAAAGAATATCGGGTTCATTGCCATGAAAACCTGTTCAGCGGGGCCATACCTGAAGGATGACGGAGCAGAGGCCTCCTACCCCGCTGCTGTCACATGGGTACTTGATCATGATTTTGTTACGTCGGCAGCCGTAGCAATGGCAAATTATTCAGAGATAGACGATTATCTTAAGGCCTTCAGCCATTAAAGAGGAACCAGATGTCGAGAACCAGGAAGAACACCACCTGAATCAGATAAACCGGGAGTGCTGTTCTGTTTCTTGTATCGATACGGCTCAGTCCGATAAACATGATGAAAACGAAGGAAAACAGGAACCAGGCCACATAGTTTCTGATCGGTATCACGTTGCCCATCCACGACCACATTTCAAGACTGATTGCCGAGGGTTCAAGGATAATATCATAAACCACCATGAGCAATCCACCCAAAAAGGCGGCAGACAGTGCCGGAGCAAAGGTATAGATTCGCGATCCGACGCTTCCCCCGGGCATTTTTTCCAATATCATCACTGATACGGAGTGGCAGGCATAGACCAGAATAACCCAGTTCACCCCGATTATGAGTGGTGTGTTCAGTAGATCTGGTCCAAGTGTGGGACCATAAGCATAATTCCCGAAGATAAGTCCGGTATTGACGCCAAGTGCCTCAATCAGAAATGACAGTATGCCGACAAGGGTGAAGGAGAGTGCCGTCCGTACATCCCACCGACGGTGAGAATAGAACAGCAATCCTGCCACAACGAGCAGGTTGACAGGTGTAATAGCCATGAAAAAGGGCCTCGTGAACGGGATAATCATTCCTGCCAGGCCAACAGCATAGATCCATAGAAGCTCTTTTGTGAAATTTCTGTTTTCCTGCATGTCCCAACCATATTAAGCGTCAGGTATCATATCTCCAACGATTTTCGCTGAGGCCAGACAAAGGGGTATTCCACCCCCTGGATGTACGCTACCCCCGGTAAAATATAGATTGGCGTACCGGCTCCTGTGGTTCGGGTGGCGCCTGAATGCCGACATCCTGCCGTTTGAACTGTTGCCATAGAGCGAACCGCGGTACGACGCGGTCTGCTTCTCAATCATTAACGGATCAAGCCTGCTTTCTGTTTTAATGAGGGAACCGATATCCCTGCCTGTTTCACGGCTCAGCCTGCCAATGATGTTTTCCCTGGCACGTGATACCAGTCCGCTCCAGTCCTGGCCCCTGTTTTCCGGAACATTGATCATCGCGAACCAGTTTTCACACCCTTCAGGTGCATCTGCCGGCACCCGTTTCGAGCTTATGAACAGGTAAACGGTGGGATCATCACAGACAGTGCCCTGCGAAAGCGCCCTGAACTCATCAGGATAATCTCCCGAGAAGAATATGTTATGCAGGTCAAATTGCGGGAAAACACCCTCAACACCCCAATAGAATATCAGTGCCGAGGTGCTTCTGTCTCCCACGGAATACCATGCCGGAACCCTCTTTTTCAAAAGGTTGCGATAAAGCGGAACAATATCGCTGTCGCTCACCACAATATCCGACCGGTAGTAGTAATCTCCGGCCGTTATACCGGCTATCCTCCTGCCGTCATCAAGAATCAGTCTCACCAGTGTGTCATACTTGAATTCAACACCCATCTCACCGGCAAGACTGACAAGTGCACCAATAATAGAGTACATGCCATTGTCGGGGAACCATGCGCCTGTGTTATGCTCAAGGTGGGGGATCACGTTAAGGGTTCCGGGAGCCTTGTAGGGATTGGACCCGTTGTATGTGGCATACCTTCCGAACAACTGCCTGACTCGCTCATCGGCAAAGTGTTTAACGATAACCTGGTGCATGGTGCTGAAAGCATCAAGCTTCCGGAAGTTACGGGCTACTCTCTTTGATTCCTCCGTCATAAAATTGCTCAGTTTGCCAAAGGGAAAAAAAATAAAGACGTTGGCCGTAAGATCATAGAGTTCACGGCATTTCTCCAGGAAACCGATAGTGTTCTCAACCGGTTCGCCGCATTTTGATAACAGTTCTGCTGCAAATCTGTCACGATCGGTGAAAGCATCAACCATGGTGCCGTCATGCCAGAAATACCTGCAAG
Organism: Bacteroidales bacterium; assembly: GCA_034004335.1. GTDB lineage: Bacteria > Bacteroidota > Bacteroidia > Bacteroidales > VadinHA17 > SLNP01. The sequence goes on from JAVEWX010000013.1 coordinate 19,319, forward strand.
AACTCTCAAGTTGTGAATAGCTGAAATAATCGCGTGGATCCTTTCCGCACAACCGGAAAAGCTCATCGACAAGTTCCGGCAGTGTGAAAAGAGATGGCCCGGCATCGAACCTGAAACCTTCATGGCAAATCTCAGTAATTTTTCCACCCGGGTAGCTGTTCTTCTCGTAAACGGTTACCCTGTAACCTTTGTGCGACAAACGTATTGCAGAGGCAATTCCTGCAACTCCCGCGCCTATTACTGCTGCTGTCTTCCGGTTCATGGAAATCGTCATCAGATGGTTCCAGTTATATACCTGAGCCATGCGCCGATAAGCAACAGCGCTTTACGGATATCGCTTACCCTGAATCTCTTCTCAAGGACCTCTCCGGGTGATACCTTTTTTATCGTGGCAAACAGGGCAACATAGTACCTGTAAGCCAGGTATACGCCAAAACGGCTCCTGCGGTCAAGCAATCTTATTCCCTTCAATGCAAGGCTGAAATCTCCGGCTATGTCCTCTTCAATAATTTGCTTCTGGGTTTCCGTGAAATTGCTGAAATCGACTCCCGGGAAGTAGGTTCTTCCGCGATCGTGATAATCGCTTTTTATGTCCCTGAGGAAATTGATCTTCTGGAAGGCCGCTCCCAGCCGTCGTGCATAGGGCACCAGTTCTGAATATCTTGTATCGTCACCGTCACAGAATATCTTCAGGCACATCAGTCCGACCACTTCCGCCGAACCATAAATATATTCGTTGTATTGACCCGGATCATACCCCGACATGGTAAGGTCCATCTCCATACTCCTGAGGAATGCCTCCACCAGGTCATGGTCGATATTGTAACGGTTTACCATTATCTGAAAACCATGAAGCACGGGATTCGTACTTATACCCTGTTCTATGGCCTGCCAGGTATCCTCCACGAATTGTTTGAGCAGCGCGCTCCTGTCATGATCATGGAATGTGTCGACGATCTCGTCGGCGACCCTTACGAAGCCATATACCGAATAGACGGGTTGGCGGAGACTTCGATGCAGCGACCTGATGCCCAGCGAGAATGAGGTACTGTATCTCGTGGTTATCAGCCGGCCAATCCTCCCTGAGGTATCGTTATACAGATCCACACTCATTGTCAATCCTTTCAACGGTTAATCTTGAACTTATCACCACCATTGGCAGCCCTGTACCCGGTACCGTGGAGGCACCGACATAGTACAGATTATTGAAGACCTCGTCCTTGTTGGAGGGTCTGAAGGCTCCCACCTGGGTTATCTTATGGCCAAGGCCCAGTCCGCTTCCACGGTACAGGGCGAACATATTCTGCCAGTCAACCGGATCGAGAACAACCTTCGTGACCAGGTTACTCCTTACATCGTAACCGGTCCGGTTTGAAATATCATCGATAATAACGTCAGCAAGCCATTCACGATCGCTCCAGTCGGGCTTGTACCTCAGGTCGGGCACCGGGCACAGGATAAAAAGATTCTCACACCCCCCGGGAGCGCTTTCGGGGTTGAACCTTGAATTTGCATTAACGTAGTAGTATGGATTGTCGAGCTTAATACGGTTTTTGAAGATCCTTGTTGAATAATCGCGGTAATCGGTTCCCAGAAAATAGTTATGATGATCAAGCGTTTCAATCTTGCCCTTAACACCAAGGTACATTGTGAATGGAGCAAGCGTCCACTGCATTTTATCGAGCTTACGCGGAGTGTATTTCTTCCTCTTCATCACTGTGCCCCTGAAAAGCGCAGCATCGGCATTCACCACAAAAAGATCAGCCTCCCATCGTTTTCCTGAAGCATCAGTGAATGATCTCACCTTCTTGCCATCATTCTCATAATCAACTATTTCAGTATTATAGTGTATCTTTATACCAGCATTTTCCATTGCGCCGAGAAGACCCTCGACTATACGGTACATCCCTCCCTCCACATTGTGATATCCGTCATGCCTCAACTCTGTGTAGCTAAGGATGCTGTAAACGGCAGGAGTATCGAAGGGGGTGGAACCAAGGAAAAAGGCCACGAGAGAGAATATCACCTTCACCTCGTAGCTTTTAAAATACCTGTCAAGCTCCTTCCATACGGTCCTGATTATTTTGGGAGTGTGTCTTACATCGATTTTGGTCATCTGAACCACAAAATCTGTCAGACTGTGGAAATTTTTATTGAGTATCTGCCTGTCGACATCGTGAAATAGCTTCCCGGACTCGGCAAGGAACCTGTCCATTTTGTTCCGGAAATCAGGTTCCACATCGATGAACTGCTCAGCCAGCCTGTCGAGATCCTTGTAGATAATATACCGACGATTGCTGCCCCTGAAGCTGACGGTATAGAGCGGATCGAGTTCCACAAAGCGGAATGGCATCGATATTCCGGCATCTTTGATGAACTCCCGGAAAACATAGCTCATGCTGAAGAATGTCGGGGCCATATCAAAGGTGAATCCCTCGCTCTTCAACTGGTTAAGCCGGCCTCCTGCCTGCCGGTACTGCTCCACAACCTCAACCTGGTAACCCCTGCGTGCAAGCCGGAGGGCCGTTGCCATTCCGCCCAGACCGGAGCCTATAATTATTGCCTTTTTATTCATTTTATGGTTAATAAATGTATATGTATATAATACCGGGGGAAACCAGGTTTTCGGTTCCAGCGGAGGGGAGGTGGGTATTCTTCATTTTGCTATTGATATTAATCCCCTACGGGGATGATCGTAATCCATAATCTGTCGTTTCTCATCGCTAACGGGGATGATCGTAATCCATAATATGTCGTTTCTCATCGCTAACGGGGATGATCGTAATCCATAATCTGTCGTTTCTCATCGCTAACGGGGATGATCGTATTTCATAATCTATCGTTTTCATCCCCTTCACCCACCTTTTTTAACAATGCAGGGTAAAGTTCAGTTTTTACCCACTGAAAATCAGGTTCCAACCTCAGTAGTTTTTCATATATCTCCCTGGCTTCCTTCAGGTTATTCATGCTTTCATGACTTTTGGCCAGCCATACCAGGGCATGGAGGTAATGCCAGTTACATCGCAGCATCGCCGGATTCTTTTCAAACAGTTCAACGGCGCGGGAAAAGCATCGTGCTGCCTCGCTGTAGGAACCTCCCACAATTGCCGGCATATGAAACCTGGCGTTCCCCATCTCCACCCAGCCGGCAGGGTCATTCTGGTCGAGCTTCAGTGACTCCTCAATCTGCCGGAAGCTGCGCATACCAAGGTATGTGGCCCTCATAGGATTAAGGCTTATACGCATGGCTATCAGCGCACCGCTGAGTGCCGAAGCCCGCGAGACATACCTCCTGTCGGCTGACAACTTCTCCACATTTTTCTCGGCGCTGTCAATTATCTCCTTTGCCTCACCCTCTCTCTTCATGCTTATCAGGTAGCCAATATAACCATACTTCGATAATACAAGCACGAAAAGGTCATCAGGGTTACCGCTGATGTTGAAGCGTTTCTCCTGGTCGGCAATTCCCCTGGTCCATACCTCCATATCGCCTGACAGGTATCCCCTGTAGACGTCACAGTTATGAGTCTGGCTTATGCCTGGGGCAACAAACGCCATAAAAACAAATATCAGACATATCTTTATCCGCATACCTCAGACTATTTCCGTTATCCTTCTTTCCTTCCATTCATAGCTTTTCCTGCCCCTGATGGCGAAAGCCCCGAAGACTATCCTCACAAAAGCTGCCATCCTTTCAGGGAAAAACAGAAAAGCGTCCATAATCTTCTGTCCGCTGGCTGCGGCAACGGACAAATTGATAAGAATAACCATCAGCAGGTAAGCTGCCATCCCTGGCCAACCAACCCCGACAAGAACCGGCAACCATCCAAAAATACTGATTATCAGAAAGAACAGAATAAACATCCTGCTGTCGCCAAACATCGTGATCACATTCTTGGCAAAGCCGTTAATGGCATCGGCATATCCGGTATACATCCTGCATGATATATCCCCGCGGCTCACCAACGTCTGTATCCTCAGCCGCTCGCGCTTCATCAGCCGGGCAATGGCAATGTCTTCGGCGAGTCTCATCCTCACCATTTCATGAAACCGGTACCTTTGGTATACCGAGGCCCTGAACATCATAAACTGACCGTTTGCAGCCGAAAAGGAGCTCCACCGGCATCGCCTTACAAGTATCATCGGCAGGAGGGAAAGAAGTATCCAGTTCATTATGGGAACCACTACCCTCTCTCCCCGGGTATGCATCTCCTGGTGAGGAAAAACCGAAAACAGTGCCAGCTCACCCTCCTCCATCATCCTCACGGCTGACGAAACAATCGTGCTGCCTGCCGTCACATCGGCATCAATGAAAAGGAAAAAATCGCCCTTAGCCTCTGAGGCCAGCAGGTGACAGGCCCTGTTTTTTCCAAGCCATCCTTCCGGCAGTTCGCTGCCATTGATATATCTTACGTTGGCGTTAGCGGCTGCATACTCCCTCAATACCTTCTCCGTGCCATCGGTTGAGGCATCGTTGTATACAATTATTTCCAGCGGCTCATATTTCTGTGCAATGAGCGAATCCAGCAGTCTGCCTATATTTTTTTCCTCGTTTCTTGCGGGAACCAGGACAGATACCATGGGCCCGTGACCGGACCCTTCAGACCCCGGATGAGGCCTTGTGAGAAGGTTCACCAGGGCAACGGACATCCTGAGAAAAGTAAGATACAATATTATTAATGCAGCCCAGATCATCCCCTTAAATCATTCTGAAGTAACATGCAATATGAGAGATGGTCATTGAATGCATCCTCAATAATGGAATGAGATATCTCACCCGGGGGCAGGAAAGTCGTGAGCCTCAATCTCAGTACCGGCCGCTTGGAGGAAAACCAGTCAACGGTAGCAACATAAAAAATAATGGAAACATTCCCTTTTGCATTCCTGAGTATCCTGTCCAGTCCCCTTTCAAACCTGACGCGGCTACTGTATTGCGACTCTATCTCACCCTGGGGATACATCACCACAAGATTTGCCGGATCGGACAACAGCAGGGATGTATAGTTCAGTGAGTCAATCACCGTTCTCGACATCTTCCGGACCGAGTAGGCTCCCGCCCTGTTAAGAAACATTCTCGATTCGAGCTGCTCCTCCAGCATCATCACGTGGTACTTCTTTCTGAGATACCTGTAGTTCAGGTAATAGGCAAAGAAACCATCCCACCAGCTGAAGTGATTGCCAATCATCAGAACTGAACTGTCGGGAGAAACATCGGGGATGCCCTCCACAATCACCTTTTTGAAATAAAGTTTCAGGTTTACAGATGTGTAAACCTTAATAAACCAGATGTAAAATTTCCTGTGATCAGCCCTGATCATGAATTCCGAAACCAAATGTACAACTAATCAATACTGCCCCTTCCCGCAAAACTATTCTACTATACCGGTTAAGACCTGATAATTCAGCTTCCGGCCTCCTACCGCACTTATCACTTAACCGCGATAACATTTATCTCCGGTTTAATGTACCCGTCCGATATTTCCGGTATCCCGTTGCCGTTGGTATCTGCCATGGCCGATATGTACTCGAGCAACGCAATCCACTCCTTGCCCTCAACGTATTTCCCCTCCTCAGCGGAGAAGTTGATGACTGCCCGGCTGAAATCAACAAGGGGGTTACCCTGTTCATCCCTGGGAACCACATTGATAAGGCCGAAGCTCATCTTCTTGATGATACCCACGAATTCAAGGATATATGAGTTTGCAGCTATCGAATAGAGAGTATTGTTTTTTTTGGAGAAGTCAATGCTCTGAACAGACCCGTCACCTCTCACCAGTTCAGCAGACTGTATCTTTCTAAGCATCCCTTTCGACGGATCGTAGTATGTCCTGATGCCCGAATAGTAGATAAAGTTGTCTGCACTGCTCTTGTATGCCACAAGAAGGATTTCAAGGATGTTCTTCAGTTCGCGTCCGGTGACATAAACCCTTGCGAGAGGATAACCAGGCATCCCGTCCTTTCCTTCACCCAGCGACATTACCCTGAACAGGTCGGGAACCGATTGTTTTCCGGGCTCAATGTTATCGCGTATCACACCCGCAGCCACTATGCTGATGTCCGATCCCCTGTCGCTGTGCCGGTTAACGTATGCATGGATTGCATCGGCCACCAGCGGTCCCAGGTTGCTGCCATGGAGATCCCCCGATTGATCACATTCAAGCCGGAAAGATGTCTCTGCGACAACGCCCCCGTAGGTCAGTCCCATATCCGACAAGATCCTTCCGTCAATCATTTTAATACGCTCTTCAATCATTCCTGCAACCTTCCTGTCACCGGCTATATTGTCATCAACAGGTTTGAGGCTGTAACTCTCCATAACAGGTTTCGGTCCGGCGATATCAAAAACCACCCTGCCGATACCTGAACCGTATGCACCGGTCTGTACAATAGGAACCCCGTTGACAATGAGCGGTTCAGTAAGCCGGGTGTGTGTATGGCCGCTTATTATGAGGTCAATACCCTTTACTTTTAAGGCCAGTTCATAATCCTCGCCGGCGAGGTTGCCCTTCTTGTCAAGGGAAAGTCCGGAATGGGAGAGGCAGATGATCATATTGCAGCCCCTGCTCCTGAGATTTTTCACCATTTCGCCTGCTGTTTTGACCTGTTTGGCAAAGGTGACCGGAGATGCCGCAGGGGCAACATCGGCCGCATTGATTCCCAGAAGGGAAAAAATTCCGATTTTTAGTCCGGCTTCCGGCTTCTCAATGATCAGTTCCCTGACAATGGTCCCGTCGTTATAAAGGTCTTCCAGAGGATCATCGGCGGCATCCCCGGAGCTAAAAACGGCATTACTGAGTATGACAGGGGGTATTTCTCCTTTTTGCCTGCCTGCTCTGACTATTGAGGCCAGAGTACCCGGACCGGCATCGAACTCGTGGTTGCCGACAGCTATGGCATCGTAGCCCATCATTTTCATAAGTCTCAGCTGAAAACCGTCCTCTTTCTCAAAATGGTGGAAAAGAGTTCCCATCAGGAAATCACCTGCGTCGAGGACCAGGAGGTTGTCTCCGGCCGCCTCGCGTTCCGCCCGTATCACTGAGGCAATCCTGGCAAAGCCTCCTATGGTATTGTCGTCTCCCGTTGTAAGGGGGGAATATTGTGTCTCTGGAGCGGCCCCCATCAGCCTTGAATGAAGGTCGTTGGTATGCAGTATTACAAGCTTCCCCTTCTGCTGCGCCCCTATGCTTAATGCAGTCAGGAACAGCAAATTGAACAATAGAATAAGCCCTCTCATTTGCAGATATTTTAAACCTTTAAAAATAGCTAATTAATTGACATGTCACACAGCCTCGGCAACCACAAAGGTACTTCCCCCGACGAATATGACGTCATCGGGCAGGGCTGAGTGACCTGCTGCAAGCATTGCAGACCTGACATCGGGAAAGGCCTTACCTGTGAGGCCATACCTGCCAGCCTCGCTCCTGAGAATTTCAGGATCAAGAGCACGGGGCACTGATGCCCTGGTGAAGTAATAAACCGCTTCTTCCGGAAAGAGCGGGAGGACAGAAGCAAGGTCCTTATCGCTTACAAATCCCAGAACAATATGGAGACGATGATATTTCAACCTTCTGAGCTGCCGGAGCACCCACTCCAACCCTTCCCTGTTGTGTGCCGTATCGCATATCACCAGGGGTTCTCTCCCGAGAACCTGCCAGCGGCCCGAGAGCCCTGTCGAGCTGACGGTAAGCGCCACACCATCAGTTATTTGCTTTTCCGTGAGATTATACCTCCCGGCTACTGACGCCAGGCTCTGGAAGAGAGTCACGAGGTTCCGCGACTGGTAATCGCCCGGCAACGGAGTTTTGCCGGTGATTGTATGACCGCCGTCATTACGAGTGATTATGAATCCCCTTGAACTCATGCCGCTCCTGTAGCCCGACAACCGGCAGCTATAGTTTCTGTCGGCAAAACTTATGGGCGAGGCGTTACGGGAAGCCGCATTCTCAAATACCCCGACCGTTTCGGGGTTTGTCTCACCGATCACCACGGGGACTCCCGGTTTGATAATCCCGGCCTTTTCACCTGCGACCTTCTGCAAAGTATCACCAAGAAACTCCATGTGGTCATGTCCTATGTTGGTAATTACCGAGAGTACCGGGGTTATTATGTTGGTTGAATCGAGGCGGCCTCCCATTCCAGTTTCAATGACTGCAACGTCAACACCCATGCGGGCAAAGTGGTCAAATGCCATAGCAACCGTCATCTCAAAGAAGGAGGGGGATACCGATTCAATGATTCCCCGGTGGCGGGCCACAAATTGCACCACCTCATTCTCAGGTATCATCACTCCGTTTACCCTTATCCTTTCCCTGAAATCAACGAGGTGGGGCGATGTATACAATCCCGTTCTGAAACCGGCGGTTGCAAGAACCGAAGCCATCATGTGTGAAACTGATCCTTTTCCGTTGGTTCCGGCAATATGTATGGTGTCATACCTTGTGTGAGGATGACTGAAATAACTATCGAGGGCAAGTGTATTGCCAAGGCCTTCCTTATAGGCAGCCTTGCCAACGCGCTGGTAAACAGGCAGGCTGTTGAATAGGAAGGCAAGCGTTTCCCGATAGTTCATAAATTGGACCAACTCCTTGATAACTCCCGGCCGATGTAAACGCAAAAATGGTTATTTTTACCGGTCGAAAAACATGCGAGGAATAAAAAGTTAAATGAGGTAAAAATGAAGAAGAAATACAACAAGAAGATTTTCATTCTCGACACCAATGTGCTGCTGCACGATTTCACATGCATCTATAATTTTGAGGAGAACGATGTCATTATTCCGATTGTAGTTCTCGAGGAACTTGACAAATTCAAGAGAGGCAACGACCTGATCAACTTCCACGCCAGGGAGTTCACCCGCGAACTCGACAAGCTGTCGGGTGATGAGCTGCTTTCATCCAATATACCCCTGGGAGACGGGCTTGGCAACCTTCACATTGAAACGGGCAAGGATTTCTCCGAAAGGGTTAACCAGTCTTTCCCGGAACGCACTGCCGACCACAGGATACTGTCAATAGCCGATTATATCTGCCAGATCAACAAGGAAAAGGCAGTAGTACTGATCTCAAAGGACATAAATCTCAGGATGAAGGCCAAGTCACTGGGAATCGTTGCCCAGGACTACCAGAACGACAAGGTGGCCAACATTGATGACCTTTACAAGGGCATCCAGATGATCGAGAATGTCGATCCCGGGATAATCAACAGGCTCTATGAATCGCACGAGGGTGTAGCCGTCGAAGAGACGAAAATTAAAATAGAGACGCCCGGCCATCAGTTCTTCATACTTCGCAATAACGGCGCAAGTGCACTGGCTCATTACAACCCGGTAGACAAGAGCCTTAACAGAGTGCTTAAGCAGACGACCTATGGTATTGATCCACGTAACGCAGAGCAGACCTTTGCAATCGATGCACTAACCAATCCCGACATTCAGCTTGTCTCACTGACAGGCAAGGCCGGAACCGGTAAAACACTGCTTGCCCTTGCCTCCGCGCTGCAGCAGCAAAAGCGCTATAAGCAGATCTTCCTTGCCAGGCCCATTGTACCGCTGGCAAACCGCGATATGGGATTTCTTCCCGGTGATGTGAAGGAAAAGATGGATCCCTACATGCAGCCGCTGTATGACAATCTCACGGTTATCAAACACAAGTTCAGCCATCAGAGTCCCGAGTTCCTCAAGATAAATGAGATGATAAAGGAGGAGAAGCTTGTCATTACACCCCTCGCCTACATAAGAGGAAGAAGCCTGTCAAGCATCTTCTTCATAGTTGATGAAGCCCAGAACCTTACACCACACGAGGTAAAGACAATAATAACACGTGCCGGGGAAGGGACCAAGATGGTTTTTACGGGTGATATAGAACAGATTGATTCACCATATCTCGATACCGGTTCAAACGGATTAAGCTATCTTTCAGATAAGATGAAGAGCCAGGACATCTTTGCCCACGTGAACCTGGTGAAGGGAGAGCGCAGCTTCCTGGCTGAACTGGCCAGCAAACTGCTTTGATCATGCCTGATCAGCTAACCAGGGTTGCATTTCACACTTTGGGCTGCAAACTGAACTTTGCAGAGACCTCCTCTATTGCCAGATCGCTGCCGGAAGAACGCTTCAGGAGGGTTGCGTTCAGTGAGGAGGCAGATATATATGTTATAAACAGTTGCTCAGTAACCGACGCAGCCGACAGAAAATGCAGGCAGACCATAAGCAGAATCGTCCACAGACATCCCGACGCATTAATTGCCGTAGTAGGCTGCTATTCCCAGCTCGACCCGCACAGGGTTGCCTCAATACCGGGTGTAGACCTTGTTCTCGGCTCCGCAGAAAAATTCGATATTGTAAGGTACCTCGACAACATCAGGAAGAGAAAAGCCCCCGAGATACATTCGTGCGAGACAGAATCGCTGACCTGCTTCATGCCGTCATGGTCGATAGGTGACCGTACTAGGTCGTTCCTGAAGGTACAGGACGGGTGTGACTATCACTGCTCATATTGCACCATTCCGCTGGCAAGGGGCATAAGCAGGAACCCGGCCATTGCGGAATGCGTAAGGGAAGCCCGGGAAATTGCAGCAGCGGGAGTTAAGGAAATAGTACTTACAGGAGTAAACACAGGTGATTTCGGAAAATCAACCGGGGAGAGTCTGGCCGGACTGCTAAAGGCACTTTCAGGAGTAAAGGATATTGAAAGGTACCGCATCTCTTCAATCGAGCCTAACCTGCTGACCGATGAAATCATAGACATGGTATCTTCGGGAGGTCCTCTGTTACCACACTTTCACATTCCACTGCAGAGCGGTTGCAACCGCACTCTTGCAGCAATGAGGAGAAGATACACCCGGGAGCTTTTTGCCGACAGGGTTGAAAAAATAAGCCAGCAGGTGCCTATGGCGGGAATCGGGGCGGATGTAATAACCGGGTTCCCGGGAGAAAGCGATGAGGACTTTGCCGATACAGTCTCTTTCCTTGAATCGATGCCTCTCTCCTACCTTCATGTTTTCAGATATTCCGAGCGTCCCGGGACTGACGCCGAAGGCCTTCCCGGAAAGGTTCCGCATAAGACAAGGGAAGTAAGAAGCAAACTGCTGATGAGATTGTCTGACAGCAAGAAGATGGTTTTTCTGAACCTTAACATCGGAAGAACCATGAAGGTGCTGTTTGAAGGTCCGGAAAGGAACGGGATCGTATCGGGATTCACCCCGAACTATATAAGGGTTAATGCTGACGCAGGGCCCGGTTCAACAGGTAAAATATTGAATGTCAAGTTAATTCATCCCACAGAAGAGGCAGAAGCATGGGGTGTGGTTGAAAAATAAAAGTATGGACTACGGTAATATTCTTAAGGAGATATGCAGGGTGGCCGCTGAGACGGGTTCATTCATCAGGCAGGAAGCAGCAACCTTCAGCTCTGAAGCGGTAAAGAGCAAAGCCTATCACGACCTGGTAAGCTATGTCGACACGGAAGCAGAGAAGATGCTGGTATCGCGACTCTCAGAGATAATACCCGGATCATCATTCTTTACCGAGGAGGAGACCTCGCAGCGGAGCATGGGTGAATATACATGGTATATTGATCCCCTCGACGGTACCACCAACTTCATACACGGTGTTGCACCCTATTCTGTTAGCATCGCCCTGAACCACCACAATGAAACCATCGCAGGTGTTGTATATGATATCACCGCTGATGAAATGTTTACCGCCATCAGTGGAGGTGGCGCCTGGATGAACGGTACCAGGATAATGGTATCCGAAACATCTTCCGTAGACCAGTCTCTAATTGCAACCGGATTCCCTGTAAGGAAGTTCCATCGTCTTGATGAATACATGAGATGCCTCGAATATTTCATCAGGAACAGTCGCGGCGTTAGGAGAATGGGATCTGCGTCAGTTGACCTTGCCCATGTGGCATCAGGAAAATATGACGGCTTTTTTGAATATGGACTTAATCCGTGGGATGTCATGGCAGGATCCCTGATAGTCAGGGAAGCAGGTGGTATGGCTACCGACTTCAGCGGCAACGCTTCACCGATGACCGGGGAGGAAATAGTGGCAACAAACTTCGGAATATCGGATGAAGTTATTAATATTGTGAAACGCTTCATGATTAAATAGTTGCTGGTTAGAATGGGTGCGGTCATATACCATATAACTTATGTACTGATCAGGTTTATCACCCTCTTCCCCCTTGGCATGCTGTACGGACTTTCATATCCGCTGTTCTTTGTGCTTTATGTTTTCCCGGGGTACCGGAGAAAGGTGACCCGCACAAACCTGCTGAACTCGTTTCCCGGGAAAAGTATCGGGGAGATAAGGAAGATAGAGCGACGATTCTACATGCATCTCTCCGACATATTTATTGAATCGCTCAAATCGCTTCACATGACGGAGTCGGAATTCAGAAAGAGATATGTCATACTCAACCCTGAACTGCCTCTGTCGATAATTGATTCCGGCAGGGATGTCCTGATCATCGGAGCCCATTACAACAACTGGGAATGGTTCATATCAATGCCCATGTCTGTACCCGTAAAAACAATAACTGTCTATAAGCCACTGAAGGACAGACGCTTTGATAAGATGATGTATCGAATGAGATCCCGCTTTGGGATGATTCTCTCTCCAATGTCGCACATAGTCCGCGACATCATCTCATGCCGTAAGAAGGGAGGTAACCTGATTGCAGCATTCATAGCCGATCAGACTCCTCCGAGAGGAGACATAAAATTCTGGACAACTTTCCTGAACCAGGATACCCCTGTTTACCTGGGGCCCGAAAAAATTTCCTCCAGGTTCGGCATGAAGGTTTTGTTCATCAACGTAAAGAAAATAAAGAGGGGTAAGTATGAAGTCCTCTTTGAAGAGTTACCGGAGGAACCAGGTTCAAAGAATGAACATGCAGTCACCGAAGCTCATACGAGACGCCTCGAGGAAATCATAAGGGAAAAACCTGAATACTGGCTCTGGACGCACAGAAGGTGGAAACACAGGAGGACAAATACAGATGGCTAGGACAGCAGTAGTGATACTCAACTGGAACGGTCTGGGTTTCCTTGAGCAGTTCCTTGGCAGGGTTGTGGAATGCACTCCACCCGAAGAGGCTGTAATATGGGTAGCCGATAACGGATCCTCTGACGGGTCGCCTGATTGGGTAAGGAAGAACTTCGGAGGTGTGAAAGTGATATCCCTGGAGAAAAACTACGGCTATGCCGGTGGCTATGCAAGGGCGCTGGAAAAGATTGACGCGGAGTATTACCTGCTCCTGAACTCCGACATTGAGGTTACTCCGGGGTGGCTTCAGCCAATGACCAGTTACCTCGACGAAAATGCTGATGCGGCAGCCTGCCAGCCAAAGATTCTCTCCTTCAGTGACAGGTCTCTCTTCGAGTATGCCGGCGCTGCCGGGGGCTTCATCGACAGGTATGGTTATCCCTTTTGCAGGGGTCGGATTTTTGACACAGTTGAGAGGGACAATGGACAGTATGACGAGGTGACGGATATCTTCTGGGCGAGCGGGGCATGCCTGATGGTGAGGGCATCGGCATACAGGGAGGCAGGTGGTCTTGATTCCGATTTCTTTGCTCACATGGAAGAGATTGACCTGTGCTGGAGAATCCTCAATTGTGGCTACCGGATTGTGGCGGTGCCTTCGTCAGTTGTTTATCATGTCGGGGGAGGAACCCTGAAATATGACTCACCTGCTAAGATATACCTCAACTTCAGAAACAATCTCTTCATGCTTTACAAGAACCTGCCGCAGGATCGATTCAGGCGCACATTGCTGGTCAGGAAGATGCTCGACGGGCTCGCCGGCCTGGTGTTCCTGGCAAGACTAAAGCCCCGGTGCCTGGCTGCTGTATTAAAAGCACACATACATTATTACAGGGCCCGTAAGAGGTTGCGCCTGCAAAGACGGGAACTGATAAAGAAGAGCTGTTCTGATCACAGGCTTTCAGGACTGGTAATGAGAAAAAGCATTGTTTACCAGTACTATTTCAAGGGAAAGAGACGCTTCAGCGATCTATCCTTCTAACAGGTCTATGAAATGAAAAACAGACAGATGCTGATATTTTTCCTTATTGTATTTACAATTTACGCTGCTGCCAATACCTATATCTTCATCAAGGGCTACCGGCTATTCCCCGAAGGGAGATCTTCGATAATATATACCATTTCGTTCCTGGTTGCAGCTTCGATGTTCATTGCCGGAAAGATCCTTGAACGCAACCATTCGGGAATAATTTCGGATATCCTTAACGTAGCCGGCGGCTTCTGGCTGGCATATATGCTTTACGCGGTGCTCCTGTATGCATTATCTGACATCGGTTTCTTTACCCTCCGGAGCACCCGGCTTGTTCATGAGGGGGTTCTGACGGATTTCAGGAAGTGGAGATTCATCGGTGTAAACCTGCTCACGGTGGCCGTAATGGTGGCCGGATTTATCAATGCCCTGTCTCCGGTAGTAAAGGAATACACGGTTACAACGTCAGGTAAAATAGAAAACGAAGCAGGTGAAGTGAGGATTGTAGCGGTATCGGATATCCACCTTGGCAGCACCATAAGGAGAAGAAGCATGAAGAAGCTGCAGGGAATGATTGATAGCCTTAAACCCGAGATGGTTCTGCTTCTTGGTGATATCATCGACGGGGAGATAGGGCCGGTATTGCGCCACGACCTGTTGTCATCATTCAGCTGCCCGCCCTGCAGGGAGGGTGTTTATGGCATAACGGGTAACCACGAGTATATCGGAGGAATTGACAAAACCGCTTCCTATATCAGGAGCAGAGGCATACGTCTTCTTGAGGATGAAGTGGTCAGAACGCCTTCGGGGATAACGCTTATCGGAAGGACCGACCGCGATTCCTTCAGATTCAGCCAGCGGTCGAGAAAAAGCCTTACTGATCTGATGGATATGACATACAGTGGAGGGCCGTTAATAGTGATGGACCACCAGCCCCTTTCGATTGATGAATCTGTAAGCAATGGCATTGATCTGCATCTTTCCGGACATACCCATAACGGGCAGATATGGCCGTTGTCACTCATTATCACCGGGATGTATGAGGTTCCCTACGGATACAGAAAAATGGACAACACACATATCATTGTCTCCTCGGGATACGGTTTATGGGGTCCGAGAGTAAGAGTAGGAAGCCGTCCCGAAGTTGTTCTCATCAGGATGGTGCAGTCACTAGAGCACTGAATAAGCTTCTTCGAGCCTCATAGCCCGTGATCCCTTGACAAGGATTGTTTTCCCCCTTATCGGGGAAACTGAAAGATGCTTAACCAGATCCACCACATTGTCAAAGGTCTGATACCCATAGAGGGAGGCTATCTCACTGAATACCGGACCGACTGTTATGCAATCCTTCAGGCCGCGGTCCTTCACAAGTTTCATGATGCGATTATGTTCATCCCCGGCAGAAGGACCCAGTTCAAGCATAACGCCAAGGATGCAGACCTTACCTTTGTCTGGCAGGGAGGCAAAGGCTGTAATTGCATTTGCCATACTGACCGGATTTGCATTATATGAATCGCATATAATGGTATTGGAGGCTGTCTTTACAACCTGCGACCGGTT
>JAVEWX010000146.1:0-7183 GCA_034004335.1 Bacteroidales bacterium
ATTAGCCACATATATTGTATCGTAGCCCCCATTACTGCAGTAAACGTTCCTGAAGCTATCAAAATAGGAGGTGATGGAATTTACATAGACATCCCTGCCAGCTGACTGGCTGCAACTGTTGGAAGGATTCACAATATTAAGGAAGTAATTGATAGTATAGGGCCCGCCCTCACCGGCAACAGCAGGATTGAATTTGCCATTGCTGACACCCGTGCCATAGAAAATCCCTCCTGAAGGAGTCGCATTAAGAGTGATTTCAGGGTCAGCTATGCTGAAGGTTTCCGAAGGAAGGTTGATAATTGCCAGGGTCTGGCTGAATACCGTATCGCCTCTAACTCCCTTGTTATTCCTGGGTATAACTGCAAAGAAGAGTTCACGGTCGAGATCGTCATTCTGGATGGTATAACTCTGGCTGGTCCCTACCGGGACCCTGGATGTTCCCCTGAACCACAGGTAGATACTGTTTTGCTCATTGAACTTGGGGTCGTAGAAAGAATAGCGGCCCGAAAGTAATGATCCTACCGACCTTGTTCCGTTAATGCAAACGTCAGTGGCTGAAGGACGATCGCCTGTAAGGTCGGCGACTTCAACTGTTTCCGGACTTTCTGATTGCGATCCGGTATCGGGGTAGCCGGTAGCAGAGACCGGTGTCACAGCAAACTTGAGTTTCTCACCGATATCGTTGACTGTCAGAACATAGATTGTATCATTTGCACCATCGACAGGCAGACCATTTCTGTACCACTGGAAGACAGATGTTCCCTGAAGGTCGTTATCATCATCATTATATGTATACTTTCCCTTGATAGTGTTCGGATAGGCTGCAGTACCTGTAATTGTTACCGAGGTGGCGTAGGGAGCAGAGTTAACCGGCCCTATCGTAGCCGAAGTGACTGATGTTCCCCCGGTAGTGCCTGTCTGGGCAATGGGTGTGACGTTAAAGAACAGATATTTTCCTGCATCGGCCAGGGATATCTTGTAGGTCCTGCTGTTGGTTCCCGTAACTGTATAAGGGATTCCGGTGGCACTGGAAGACACTCTCCATTCATAGACCGAATTGCCCTCAGGGTCGCCTTCCGGATCGCTATAGGAGTAGTCTCCCAGCAGGTAATCGTTGACATTCAGATCTCCTGATACCGATACATTGGTTGCGACAGGAGGCTGATTGGCAGTGACCACAGGGGAAAGCGGACTGTATGCCGAGTCGGCGACGGTTCCCGAGACAATAAGAGTTACCTTGAACAGTAGTCGCTTGTTCAGTGAGGAGGCAGGTATGGTCAGGGTCTGGGTTCCTGTCCCGATACCGGTAGTATCGGAGGCAAGGACCTCATACCAGTTATACAGGATATTGTCGGGGGAACCCTGAATTATATAATTGCCGGAAACGGTTGACCCTACCGTTAAGTTTCCGGAAACTGATACATTAGAAACATCCTGCGATCGCGCAATGACCGGTACTGTAATCAGCAACAACAGTATCAGTCTTAGTTTGCTTTTCATTTGACAATTTGTTTCATTGGTTGACTGCACTAATTCATTCACAATCTAAGTTTGATCAGACACATCATAGTATTGTTCTCATATGCCGTATTACCAGCAGCCCACAGGAGGCCGTCATCAGTAAACACCAAATCAACTATTTCCTGAGAACCGGTTCCGCCGGAAATAAATGGATTGCCTGCAATAATCCCGTCATCATCAACGGTAAATACCAGCATGTCGGAAGAGGATGCACTCCCAGTCCGGCCTCCGAGGTAAAACAATCCCTGGGGACCCCTGCACAGAGCATTTACAGATGAGGACTGTCCATTTACGTTTATCTTCCGTGTGAAGACCGGTGGTGACTGGATATTGGTATTTAGTTTAATAAGTTCAATTGTGTTGGCTTCATTGTCCTTTCCCACGGTTGCGGCCAGCAGGTAACCATTGGAGAGCACTTCAAAATCAGCAGCATATTCATCGGTCATATCTCCTATTATGGCGGCGCCCCTGTTGCTGGCATCTTCATTAAGCCTGATGAGGAGCAGGTTATTGTTGCCCAGACCGGGTTCGGTTGAGTTGTCGGAGGTGCCGTACATGATATAGCCTCCTCCTATGTCTCTCCTGATCACCCTGCAGATATCATTGCCACTATAGCCGAAAGCGTATGAAGCAATACTGTCGCCTGTCTCATTAATTTCCAGAAGGAAAAAATCCTGCATGCCGGCTATATTTTCAGTAAATGAGCCGCTTTCAGCCCTGTATGCATCAGTAACACCTGCTATCATGAATCCGCCACCTGGCTTCTGCAGTAAATCCCATGCTGTCTGGTTACCTGAACCACCTATAACTGATTCCCAGACAACGGTACCCTCTTCATCCGTTTTAACAATGTAAATATCTGTATGTGAGGTTGCACCTTCACCTCTTGTGGTATATCCTGCTGCCACTATATGATTTGTGGGAAGGACAATTGCCTTGCAGGCCAGATCGGGATTTGGCCCGCCGGGAGTTACTTCCCACTTCCGGAAACCTGATCTGTCTGTCCGTATCAGCCCCATATTTCTGTCAGACGATTCAATATAATTACCGTCCCTTCTGGTCAATACAGTTCTGAGACCTGCAATCACAAGGTCTCCGTTGAGAACGGAGAGGCTGTAGGCTTCATCCTCGTAAGCATCTCCATAGATCCTCATCCCCAGCTGGCCTTCCTCATCCTTCTCACAGCCACTTAGCAGGAGAATGGCAAGCAACAGGCCCATTATTCTTGTGATTTTCATAGCCCGGTTACCTTTGAGGGTTTGTAAAAGATATAGGTATACCCGATAGTGACTCGGGCCAGATTGAGGCGAAAATCATCGTCGGAATAGAAGTAGTAATATTCAAGATTCCCTGCATCCGATCGGATAACCTGGTTACGGGTTCCCAAAAGGGTTCTTATTTCGGCCGACAGGTAGCCATGAGGAATCTTGAACATGCCGCCCGCACCGGCAAGGAGGAAGAGTTCTGAGCCGATTCTTGAAGATTTACGGTCCAGGTTTTCCCCGGTTCGTGTGTAGGCATTATTAATATCTGAAGGGATGAATGAGGCTTTGGCATCAACACTGATGTTGATTGCATATCCTGCGCCGGCACGACCATATAACAGGACATTCCCGAAGCGCCCTATTTCATAGATTGCGGATACCGGTATTTCAATCCTCTTCTGACTTTCGCGGTAGGTAACATCCCCGAAATTCATCATGTTCTCATTATAAAGGAATGAGGAAGATGAGTATCCTATTCCTGCTGCAACCGACAATCTTCCGGTTACCGGTAGCGATACTTCCGTTGAAGCGGTAAAGTTGAGGGGCTCCCTGGAATATTTTATGTCAGGCGGCAGTGAGGAAAGGGATTGTTCATCCCGTCCTGTCAGAAAGGTGTAGTTGAGTCCGGCCCTGAAAGAGAGCAGGAGGAGGGGAGTGACCCTGAATTTATTCCTCAGGTATGTGAAGCCCGGATAGTCAGCTGCGGTAACTGAGTATTCAGGGAATCTCCTGAGAAACTCCAGCATTGTTTCATCTGCTGCCTCCAGTTCCTCATCCATTATCAGTGCCTGAATAAGGAGCTTATAGGCTGTTACCTCCTCTTCCCTCGAAAAGCCTCCTGAACTGAGGCATGGTTGCAGCAACCCGGTAACCTGCTCCACCCTTCCCCTTTCATACTGAGCCTGGGCTTCCTGCAGTTTCAGGGCACAGTCTTCCTGGGCCCTGATATGCTGATTTGAGGACATTATCAGGAACAAAGCAATCAGGGCTGCTTTGCCCGGAATGATGAATCTGTTCATTGAGTTAAAGGGTTATCTTCTTTCAATCTTAATGTTTAAGTCCTTTTCCTGACAGGTTTTTTCCCATTCAATATCACGTCCGACATAAAGATTCCACTCATCTTCAGTGAGGTTACGGGTAACAAGGTTACATACGTTCCGGGCCAGGATGTCGGCATGAGTTGCGCGTGATACCAGTGAACCTCCCAATGCGGCTGATACCAGTGACTCACCGTTGTCGCTGAAATGAATTATCAGTACATGGTTGGCATTGTCATTGAAGTCGATAGGAGGATCAGTGAAATCGTCACGGTTCCATATCTTGATGGCTTTGTCATAGCTCGCAGTGGCAAGCTGGTTATACAGTGGATTGAAGCTCATTGAGGAGATCCTGGCTCCGTGCCCTTTAACCTCTGCCACTTTTTCCCTGCTGACAATATCCCATAGTTCAATAAGACCGTTTATATCACCTATGGCAAGTATATTAGTTGAAGGCTCGAACCTTATTGAGGTTATCTCCCTGTTGCCGGCATCTATTCTGAATCCATCCGACCCACTTTCCGGGTTCCAGATGTAAACCTCACCCTTGTCACTTAACCCGGCCAGGAGGCTGTTACTGCTTGAAATGTCAATGGATGTAATTCTGACAGAGGTCTGATTTATATCTTTGCCGGTTCTTGCTGCTATATCCCATTTAAATACTTTTCCGTCAAGTCCCGCAGAATAGAGATATCTCCCGTCATAGGAGAATACTATTGACTTAATGCGGCTTGAATGGCCCTTGAGATCGAAGCTGACATCGTTGCCATTAAGAGGAATCATTCTGATAACGGCATTGTCATCGCCGCAAGCCATCCATTCGGCATCAGGACTTAATGCCAGGGCTTCTATTGATACTTCAGCCGTATAGACTACCTCAAAGTTGTCTGTTTTACCGTCGAGGGTCCACCTTATTACCCTGCCATCCTGACCTGCGGTAAAGAAAACATTCTTACCCGGGAGGAATGCGATGCTTCTTATTTCGCTCTGATGGCCGGTGAATATCCTGTATCCTTCACCTCCATAGCTTTTAGAAGCATTATAGAGCCCCGAATAGATATCTGCGTCATTGGGCGCTCCCTGATATCTCTTATTGAAAATATAAGCCTGGTATGCAAGAAGTGTCTGAAGGTCTTGCTGACCCTCAACCTGAAGTGATTTTACAGACATCTGTTTGCCCACTGCCAGCATCCTTAAGCTCAGCGCCTTCTCACGCTGTTCCACTGCTTCCCTCTCCTTCTCCTCGGCAATGTTCCTCTGGTTAGTAGCCTCTATCTCCTTTTCCTCGGCGAGGGCTTGTTGCTGGCGTGCCAGTTCGGCATTAAGTTCTGCCCTTTGTCGCTGCATCTCAGCATTGTCACGTTCAATTCTGGCCTCTTCCTCCTTTGCCCTGGCTATTTTGGCTTCTTCATCGGCCCTTTGCTGCTCGGCAGTAGCCAGTTCAAGGTTCTTCTGTGCGAGGGCCTCCTGTTCCACTGCTATCTGGGTCTGAGTCTCTGCAACGTTACGCTGATTATCGGCATCGAGTTTCTTCATGAACGCGAAGAGCATGAATCCCACTGACACTATGGCGGCAATACCCAGTATTATTGCGGTGAGACGGCTCCGTTTGAGCTGTCTCTTCTGCATCATGATCTTGTTTTCCTCTTCGAGCAGATATTCCTGTTCGCTTGTCGAGAGATAAACCATAGCTCTCTCAAACGCAGGATTATATCTCTCTGCCCATTTTACCGTCGGATGGTTTTTCTCCCTCCAGTTAAGTGCAAGCTGAAGGTCAGGAGGTCTCCACAGACCTGTCTTCCCTCTCTGGTACATAGCCGAAGCCTCTGACAGCCGGAGGTACATCTGTACAGATGATGCCTCTTCATCGACCCAGAGCCTGAGCCTGTCCCATAACCTCATCAGGCTCTCATGCGATATATCCATTACCGATCCGGGAGTAAGGGAGTAATCCACCCCCGGGGTAATGAAGGAACGCGAGGGGATCCTGAACTTCTCTGCCACCTCATACAACTCATCCACTGTACATTCTGCAATGGCGCAGATGGTTTCCACGTCTGTTGGTCTTCTTACTCCCTTGTTATCACTTCCCTTTTCGGTCATTGCCCTGAACATAACCTCACAGATGGCTTTTCCCCTGGGGTCCAGCTCTTCGTATGCCTCATCGGCATGTCGCGACATGGCATTAGCCATTCTGCCCACCGACTCGTAGTCACTAACTCCCACTGGTTTTTCGGGCTGACCCGATTGCTGCCAGTATGACCATGTACGCATGAGGGCATGCTGAAGGACCGGCAGCTGGTCGGTCCGTTCGCCTACCTCATTAAGCAAACTATCAACCAGTTGCTCCTCAATTTTTGCACCGACATAGTTTACCGGTCCGGTAATGACTGCCCTGTAGTTCTCCCTTGTCATATGGGGAATCAGGTAGTTACTATCGTTGATGAGTTGCGTCAATCCCTGGAAATGAGCGCATTCCCCAATGAAGTCGGAGCGCATTGTAAGGATGAAGAAGATGCTGTTATCCTGCTTCAGTGTGGCATCAACCACCATTTCGATGAAAGCCGCCCGCTCAGTGCTTCTCTTTACTTTGTCGCCTATCAGACCGTACCTGAAAAGCTCCTCAAACTGGTCAATAATGATCAGCAGGTTCTTTTTACCTCCCTCCGTCAGATCATGTGAAATTGTTGAGAGGCCCTCCCTGTCTTCCTTCAGAGTAGTTAACAGTCTTTCTCTGTCGTTAAGGTTTTTGTTCTTCAGTAATCCGGCTTCAGTTATTGCATCAGCCATGTTTCCGGCAGGGTCGGTTCCCGGCCTGAAGGTGACAATGGCCCATTTCTTTTCCTGTCCCGCAATATTACTGACAAGATTTGGTACCACACCGCAAAATATCAGTGAAGACTTGCCACTTCCCGAGGCTCCTATTACCGTAACGAATTTATGTTTCAGAAGCCTGTTAAGCACCTCCTTGCTTTGTCCCTCCCTGCCGAAGAAAAGGTGGCTTTCCTCATGCGTGAAGGGTCGCAGTCCGGGAAAGGGATTGGTCTGATAAATGTTTTTCTCTGATGTCATCTTATACTTCTCCCGACTAGATTATTATACCGATTACGAGGATATCATCAACCTGCGCATTGTTTCCCATCCATTCGACAAGTCTTCGGTGGAGTTCTTCCTTTTGTCTGTCGGGAGGCAGGTGGTGTATCTCAAGCAGGAGATGC
Source organism: Bacteroidales bacterium (assembly GCA_034004335.1). Taxonomy (GTDB): domain Bacteria; phylum Bacteroidota; class Bacteroidia; order Bacteroidales; family VadinHA17; genus SLNP01. The sequence continues at coordinate 7,042 of JAVEWX010000146.1, forward strand.
TGGAACCTGCCGGTCAGGAATTTCTTGTTTTCCTTTCCGCCAAACTGATCAGCAAATCCGTCAGAAATCAGATAGAGAACGTCTCCGGGGAACACTTCCATCTCATGATGTGTAAACGATTGAGGATTAAGACCCTCATAAG
>JAVEWX010000147.1:0-5413 GCA_034004335.1 Bacteroidales bacterium
AGATAAAGGGAAGAATTGTGGCCGACGACAGGATATATGACTTCAATCCAGTTCCGGCCAGGTGGGTATGGGAGGATCTCGGCAACTAATACGGCGCCGGTGCATACGGAATATCCGTCTTTGATAATACCTTCCGGATAATAATGAAAACCGGCAACAGGGGTACCCCTCCCGACATCCTGAGGACGGAACCAGACAAAACCGGACTGGTGATAACCAGTTACCTGGTATCGGAGGGCGCTACCGACAGGGGATATGTCTGGTCAGCGCCTTACGGCAAACATGCCTGGATAACGGGCTCGGTTCCCGAGAACAGGGAAGAATTCATACTGAAGGCATCAGTTCCTGACCCTCCGATGATGCTGGCCACAATGGTAAGGGAGAGACTTCTTTCGGAGGGGTTCGAAATAAGCGGAGAAGCAGTAACGGCCCGCACACTGAGTGATTTCACAGATTCCGGGTTCACCTCGCTGTCAGTGATATCTTCGCCACCTCTGGCAGAAATTGTGAAGGTTCTCAACCATGAAAGCATCAACCTTTTTGCCGAACACCTTGTGAAGCAGATGGGTTTTGAGGCTACAGGACTGGGTACGGCTGAAGCAGGACTCACAGTGATAAGGAATTACATTGAAACATCCGGACTGCCATGGCCGGGTATCTTCATTGAGGATGGCAGCGGCGTGGCACCGCTGAATGCATTGAATTCCATCTTCGTGGCATCGCTTGTCAGGTCAATGGTTAATGACCCGATGTTTGCAGCAACCTTCAGGGATCTGCTGCCGAAAGCAGGCGCAGAGGGAACCATGAAAAGTTATTTCCGTGATCCGCTCTTCACCGGCCACCTTCGGGCAAAGACAGGGTCGATGACCAGGGTAAGAAGTTTTGCCGGACTGTTTACCGGCAACTCGGGAAGGGAGTTCGCTTTCTGCGTAATGGTCAACAACTATACCGGTACTCCGGCGACGGTAATAAGGCATGTTGAGGAGTTGATGCAATATTTAATAATAAATTACTGAAACCCGGAACCGGGCCTTATATGAATAACAGGGTTTTTCTGAGAAGATGTGAGGAGTATGACCCTGCCATCGTGGAGGGTCTGATAGAGGAGATATGGTCAGGTTGCGGCGGGCCTCCCGTAAAAGACCGGACCGTACTGCTCAAACCCAACATACTGACTGACGAGGATCCGGCCAGGTGTATAAGTACACACCCGGCAGTGGTAGAGGCAATGGTTCGGTTCCTGATGAGGGAGGGCGCCAGGGTCATCATAGGAGACTCACCGGCAGTACATCTTAAGAGTTTCAGTGGTACCCGGTCGGGAATCAGGGGGGTCTGCGAACGAACAGGTGCAGGATGGATTGATTTTACTGACAATCCGGGGACTGTAACCGTGGCAGGCAAAAAGATGAAGATTGCCAGGGCAGCCCTTGATGCCGATCTTGTCATATCAATGCCCAAGTTCAAAACCCATGAGTTGATGTATTTCACCGGGGCGATCAAGAACACCTTCGGTCTGGTACCCGGACTGATAAAGGCCAAACAACATGCCCTCCACCAGAGCAGGGAGAGTTTTGCGTCTTTTCTTGTCGACCTCAACGAAGCCTTCCTGCCCCATTTTTTTCTGCTCGATGGCGTCATGGCCATGGAGGGCCCGGGGCCGGGAAATGGTTTCCCCGTAAAAACAGGAGTGGTGATAGGCTCCTCCAACCCCGTGGCACTCGACATAATAGCCTCCTCAATAGCCGGTTACAACCCGATGGAGATACCAACAAGCCGGATCGCCCTGACCAGGGGCAGATGGCTCTCCTCCATTGAAGAGATTGAGTACGACGGTCCTGATCTGAGGTCAGTCATCAAACCTGATTTCCTGAGGGTAGGCATAAGGAAGAATGGCAACGTGGCGGTCCAGTTCGTAGTCCGCCGCATAAGGCCCCTGCGTAAGCTGGAACACAGGCCTGTGTTCATAAGGAAGAACTGCACCGGCTGCGGCCGGTGCATGGCGATCTGTCCGATGAAGGCACTGAGATTCCATCCCTCTGCCAGGAACAGGGTTCTCCTGACCGATATAAAATGTATCCGTTGCTTCTGCTGCAGCGAAGTATGCCCCTCCGCAGCAATAGAGATAAGGAGGAAACTGTTCGGTCAGTAAGGTGGGGTGGCCTTTCTTACCGTCAGGCGTCTATTTTCGCGTACCTGGCGTGGGTCTCGATAAACTCTCTCCGCGGCGGCACCTCATCACCCATCAGCATCGAGAATATATGATCGGCTTCTGCTGCACTCTCAATTGTTACCAGCCTCAGTGTCCTCGTTTCCGGGTTCATGGTCGTATCCCACAACTGCTCGGCATTCATTTCTCCCAAACCCTTATACCTCTGTACCGATACCGATGAATCCTTGCCCTGACCCATTTCCCTTACAGCCTCTTCCCTCTCCTCTTCCGACCAGCAGTACCTCTCCGTCTTGCCCTTCTTGACAAGGTACAGGGGGGGGGTCGCAATATAGAGGTGACCATTCTTGATCAGATCCTGCATATACCTGAAGAAAAATGTCATTATGAGAGTGGTTATGTGGGAACCGTCGACATCGGCATCGGTCATGATGATTATTTTGTGATACCTGAGTCCCGACATGTTAAGTCCCTTGCTGTCCTCCTCGGTGCCTATGGTTACGCCCAGGGCGGTGAATATATTCTTAATCTCCTCACTGTCAAATATCTTATGGGCCATTGCCTTCTCCACGTTAAGGATCTTCCCGCGCAGTGGCAAGATGGCCTGGAACCGCCTGTCCCTACCCTGTTTTGCCGTTCCCCCGGCAGAATCACCCTCAACCAGGTATATCTCCGTACCGGATGGATCCTTGTCGGCACAGTCAGCCAGCTTACCGGGTAATCCCGAGCCGGAAAGGACATTCTTTCTCTGGACCAGTTCGCGGGCTTTCCTTGCTGCATGCCGCGCCGTGGCAGCAAGAATTACCTTCTGGACAATCTGCCTGGCATCTTTCGGATTCTCCTCAAGATAGTTGGCAAGAACCGAACTCACGGCCATGTCGACCGAACCCATGACCTCCGTGTTGCCGAGCTTGGTCTTTGTCTGGCCTTCAAACTGTGGCTCCGCAACCTTGACAGAGATAACGGCCGTAAGCCCCTCCCTGAAATCGTCTCCGCTGATGTCGAACTTCAGCTTGGCCGTAGCGCCCGAGTCCTCGGCATATTTCTTCAGGGTCCTGGTGAGTCCCCTCCTGAAACCGGCCAGATGTGTTCCTCCTTCAATGGTATTAATGTTGTTTACATAGGCATGAACATTCTCCGAGAAGGATGTATTGTACTGCAGGGCTATCTCAACCGGGAAATCATACTTGTCGGTACTGATGTAGACCGGTTTTTCAATGAGTCTTTCACGATTGACGTCAAGATATTCAACGAATTCTATAAGTCCCCTCTCTGAAGTAAACTCCTCGTATCGGGGCTTACCACCGTTGCCGTTCTCGACAAGCTCTCTCATATCGGTGATCGTGAGAGTAATGCCTTTGTTCAGGAAGGCCAGTTCCCTGAGTCGTGCAGTAAGTATCTCGAACTTGAAATCGGTAGTCTGGAAGATGGTCTCGTCGGGATAAAAGGTTACTATGGTACCTGTAGTGTCGGAGTTGCCGATAACCTCAACGGGAGTGACCGGTCTGCCTCTTTTATATTCCTGACTGAATACCTTGCCTTCCCTCATCACCTCAACGGTCAGTTTTGTGGAAAGTGCATTAACGCACGAGACTCCCACACCGTGGAGTCCACCTGACACCTTGTAAGAATCCTTGTCAAACTTTCCACCTGCGTGTAGCACAGTCATTACCACCTCAAGAGCCGATCTCTTCTCCTTTTCATGCATTCCTGTCGGTATGCCACGTCCGTTATCGGTGACCATTATGGAACCGTCCTCATTGATGATAAGGTCTATCTTGTCGCAATGGCCTGCCAGTGCTTCATCTATAGAATTGTCAATAACCTCATAAACAAGGTGATGCAGTCCCTTCACTCCAGTGTCCCCAATATACATTGCCGGACGTTTCCTCACTGCCTCAAGGCCCTCAAGCACCTGGATGCTGTCGGCTGAATAACTTCCCTGTCCGCCTTCCTTTTTCTCATTCTCACTCATATTCACAAATAGAATTATAAACCTTTATATGTTGTTCAAATAACTAGTAGAACCCTATAACCGGAAGATTAGCAACACCTTCGGAACCGCCTTCGGGAGGAACCTCTGAGGTCCTGCCCCCTCCTGTCATAAAAGCCTGATTTTATGTAATTTATTTCAGGCCGTAAAGATACCAAATTTACTTATAACGGCGAAAAATACGAGCTCAAAAATTATCATTTTTTGAACAATCACCAACCAGATATGAACCGGGGGAGAGAAGGGTTGCGGGTTACGAGGTGCAAGGTGCCAGGTAAAAGGGCGGAAAGACGTAGAAGGCGTAGGAGGCGTAGGAGGCGTAGGAGGAGAGTAACGGGTTAATGGTTCTTCGTTCTTCGTTCTTCGTTTTTCGTTCTTCGTTCCTCGTTCTTCGTTCTTCGTTCTTCGTTCTTCGTTTAGGGTTTAGAGTTGAGATTAAAGGCGTATGAGGCGTAGGGGCGCAGGGGGATACGGGTTACGGGTTACAGGAAGCCGGAAGCCGGAAGCCGTGACTCGCCGATCACCGACCACTGATTACCGAATACCCAATACCTCCTACCACATACCCTAAGACAGGGCGTAGCCCGTTAAGACATCAAAGACAGCCCGAAGGGCGTTAAGACAGGGCGAAGCCCGTATCAACCGTTACCTTTTTATCCATACCCCATGCCCCATGTCCGGCGGAACACTCATATGGGGGAATGCCCCTTTTCTATTGATATTCAACCCCTACGGGGTTTTACCGCTTACCGTCATGAGGGAGGGATGCACCTTTTCTATTGATATTCAACCCCTACGAAGTTTTCCTACCGACCACCGATTACCGATTACCGAATACCCAATACCTCCTACCACATACCCTAAGACAGGGCGTAGCCCGTTAAGACATCAAAGACAGCCCGAAGGGCGTACAAGGCAGGGCGTAGCCCGTTAAGACATCAAAGACAGCCCGAAGGGCGTTAAGACAGGGCGAAGCCCGTATCAACCGTTACCTTTTTATCCATACCCCATGCCCCATGTCCGGCGGAACACTCATATGGGGGAATGCCCCTTTTCTATTGATATTCAACCCCTACGGGGTTTTACCGCTTACCGTCATGAGGGAGGGATGCACCTTTTCTATTGATATTCAACCCCTACGAAGTTTTCCTACCGACCACCGATTACCGATTACCGAATACCCAATACCTCCTACCACATACCCTAAGACAGGGCGTAGCCCGTTAAGACATCAAAGACAGCCCGAAGGGCGT
>JAVEWX010000147.1:5423-7134 GCA_034004335.1 Bacteroidales bacterium
TATTCAACCCCTACGAAGTTTTCCTACCGACCACCGATTACCGATTACCGAATACCCAATACCTCCTACCACATACCCTAAGACAGGGCGTAGCCCGTTAAGACATCAAAGACAGCCCGAAGGGCGTTAAGACAGGGCGAAGCCCGTATCAACCGTTACCTTTTTATCCATGTCCCATGCGCGGCGCAGCCATAGCTTACCCACTTACAGGCTGTAGCTGAATCCGGCCATGAACAGGAACCTCTGTGAGGGGTAGAAAGCCCACTCGTAGTACCTGTTGAAGCTTATATTGTTCATCTTCACCCAGAACGACAATATTTTTGTATACCGGTATTCACCCGTAAGGTTAAGGCTTACATGGGCAGGCAGATCAATAGTCCTGGTGGTTACGGGAGGGCCAGCCAGGGGCAACATGGTAACAAGCGCCTTTCGTTGCCCGATGGCATTGAGAGTGGCACCTGCCAGTATCTTGTCGCGAAGGTTATATTTCACTTTCACCGAGCCCTCCCATGATGGTTTGTTGTATGGGTGGTCGATCCCTGTAAGGGAATAGTGATAGTAATCTGCCCTGGCAGTCGCGCTGATGGTCCGGGTTATGACAGTGGTTACCTCACCATTCACATTGGCCAGGTTACCGTCAGAAACAACCGGAATAAAGTGGTTTCCCACCCCCTCATTGACGACCAGGTCACTCCAGATGTTATTCGAAAGAAAGGGCATCTCCCGGAACACTGAATATGACCCGGTTATCCTGTAGCTCGTTGAGGGGATCGATCCCCCGGAGAAACCGGCACTGGCAACTATCTGTTTATCAGTGTATGGCAGGGTGAACAACGATCCGTCAGTCACCAGGAATGGATTTATCTGCACCATCTCAGGAGCACTGTTGTCCTCCAGCCCTCCTTCAAGCCCCAGGTTGAAAACCAGGAATGACGGTATTACCGAAAGGCTGAAGTCTATATCGGGATAAACATGGAACCTTGTCCCGTATTCATCTCCCATTGTTCCGGTAAAGTATCTCGATTCGGTCACGGCTGCGGCTCCGAGCCTGAAGCTCCACTCGTTGCTCCTCTTTGAAAGGGAGGGATTAATAGTTATGATATGCCGTGGTCTGTCAGTAATGGCGGCATTGAACAGCGACAGATCATAGGCTGCCCTTAACCTGCCGTAGAAATCCGAGACTCCCGCGCGGCGGGCTGCCTTTGAAGGTCCGAGAGCCCTTATGCTTTTCCCCGCGTCTGCATCGAATGACACAGTGTGCTGCCACAGGTCGGCACTCTGCCTGAACATGTTGTAGCCTGCACTGAAGTCATAAACCAATAATCCTGAATCGGATCTCAGCGAACTGAAGGAGGCATCAGCCCCGGCATTCATGAACGCAAGCCTTATATCCTCTTTTTCAGGAGACCATGCTATGAGGGTGTCATACCCATATGCATGCCTCATGAGATGTGAGAAACCAACCGAACCGGAGAGGATTGAATTCCTGAAGAACTTCTTTCCGTACATAACGGCTTCATTATCCATGTAGCCGGCATAGACCTTCTCAAGGTTTTCAAGCTTAAGGGTGCCGTTGCTGGAAAAATGACGAGCATAAAATGCGAGCATACCGGTTTTTGACCTTTCAGTGGCAATACTCAGCTCCCCGAAAGGAGTGAAGTAGTTTCCAATTCCCAGGTTAAGGTAGCTCTTGTAGAGCCTGACAAGGGGG
>JAVEWX010000148.1:0-7130 GCA_034004335.1 Bacteroidales bacterium
ATTTAAAGATACTATTGATAACGAGGATAACTCTTCGAGTAATCTCCCGTTATCAACAGTAAATCATCATTATAAAAAGAGAGATAAAATTAGTATTAAAAAGGTCAACGTTAATTAGGCATTGACTTACCGATTACCGATCACCGATCACCGATCACCGATCACCAATTACCGATTACCGATCACCAATTACCGATTACCGATCACCGATCACCGATCACCGATCACCAATTACCGATTACCGATCACCGATCACCGATCACCAATTACCGATTACCGATCACCAATTACCGATTACCGATCACCGATCACCGATCACCGATCACCAATCACCGATCACCGGTTACCGGTTCCCTGCAGCCCTGACAGCATCGACGAATGGCCTGCAATGGTTAAAGAACATCCTGTAACCCTCACATAACCAATTCAATCCGGACTCACCATCAGGAGTCCTGATAAATCTGTTTTTGGGGCATTCACCGTTGCACATATCAATGACCTCACATTCCAGGCAATAGCGGGGCAGGGTTTTTCTCTTGGCTGCGCCGAAGGCTCTCTGACGTTCAGAGTCAAGAAGGTCAGCCAGGGGTGTTTTTTGAATATTACCCAGGTTATAATCACCGTTCACATAATGGTCGCATGAATAGAAATCGCCATTTCTTTCGACCACCGGGACGCCTCCGCACTCCCTTTTAAAGATACAAAGCGTATGTTCCAGGCTGAAAGCCACCCTCGTGGCTTCTTCTATTACCTGAACCTTAATCCTGCCAATATCATTCTCTATCCATTCATCGAAGACCCTGCAAAGGAACTCTCCGAACTGTCGTGAAGCGACCGTTGGTGGCAGCACCCTGCCGGCATGACTGTCATCCCTTATGACCAGGGGGAGAAAGGTCATCCATGTTGCGCCCATCTCCCGGAAAAACCTGTAAACCTCAAGGGGATAAGGGACATTTATGGCACTCACAACACAAAGTATTTCCGGATTAAGTCCGTATTCCTTAAGCATAATGAAACCCTGTGACGCCTTTTCGAAGGAGCCTCGTCCTGAAGGAAACACCCTCGCTGCATTGTGGAGGTTTGCCGGCCCATCGAGGCTTATGCCGACATTAAAGCCTGCATCGGCAAGAAAACGACACCATTCCCTGTTGAGAAGCGTGCCGTTTGTCTGGATACCGTTGATTATTCCGGTCCCCCCCTGCCTGTGCTTATTCTGCAGTTCAACAGCCCTACGGTAAAAACCAACCCCGGCAAGTGTGGGCTCACCACCGTGCCACGCGAAGTAAACCGGGCCCTCGCCAGCAGCCTCAATATTTTGTCTGATAAATGTTCCAAGTACCAGGTCGTCCATTATCCACCCCCCCGGCCCCCCCGAAACAGGAGGAGATGCAGGATTATAATAGCAGTAACCGCAGCGAAGGTTGCAGGCCGGACCTACCGGTTTGATGAATATCTGATATTCACGTGCCACTGCTGTAAGGAGGAAATATCGATAAAAATAGCAATTTAAAACTGTTGAAAAAAGTAAATGCGGTAATTCGGATAGATGTTTCCATAATAGTAACTTTAGACATCGAATTAAAAATGATCACTGGTGGATAACGATACCATAGAACCGGGATATTGCCCCGGGGCATATGACTGAAACATGGTGATCATATTCTGTCAGGGTTGATGCTATGGATAAAACATCGGGAAACTAAATTCTATCGCTAATGGAGAAGAATATCTTACTGATTCTTATGGTCGCTGCCCCGTGGTTGATTGTAGCGCAGAACAACAGGATAAACGAAACCATCACCAGGACGGTGGAGGGTATGGCTGTGGAACACTTCGACATTTATGTTGATCTGCACCGCAATCCCGAATTGTCGCTGATGGAATTTGAAACATCGAAAAAGATGGCAGCCCAACTGAGACAAATGGGATTCGAAGTTACAACAGGCATCGGAGGAAACGGTGTGGTTGGAGTACTCCGGAACGGCTCCGGCAAGACTGTCATGCTCAGAACCGACATGGACGCACTGCCGGTAAAGGAAAATACCGGGCTCCCCTATGCCAGTACTGTAGTGGCGAGGGATGCTTCAGGCAGGGAGAATCCGGTGATGCACGCCTGTGGACACGACCTGCACATGACCACCTGGCTTGGCACACTCCGTACACTGGTTGCACTGAAGAAGGAGTGGAAGGGTACACTGGTTGCCGTTGCACAGCCTGCAGAGGAGGGTTCTATGGGAGCCCTGTCGATGATAAATGACGGACTGTTCAAGAAATTCCCCATCCCCGACTTCGCACTTTGCTATCATGTAAGCGCTGAACTGCCGGCAGGCACAATAGGCTGGTACCCAGGTCCCATATTCGCCGGCGTAAAATCTGCAGACATAACCGTTTACGGATCAGGCGGCCACGGAGCGATGCCCCATACTACTATCGACCCTATTGTTATTGCAGCCAGGATTATTCTTGATATACAAACCATAGTCAGCAGGGAGATCAATCCGGTTAAACCTGCTGTGGTGACCGTAGGCGCAATAAATGCCGGAAACAAGCACAACGTAATCCCCGATGAGGTAAAGATGCTGCTGACAATAAGATACTTCGAGGAAGATGTGCTGAACACAATCAGGGAATCTCTATACAACATAACAAAAGGTGCAGCCATAGCAGCAGGGGTACCGAACGACAGGCTCCCGCTGGTTCAGATTGATGAAGCTGACAACCCGCCGGTATCCAATAATGCTTCCCTTGTACACAGGAGTGTTGCCTCCATGAGGAACATCCTGGGTGAATCCAACGTATTCCAGGTCGACCCGGCAACCGTAGGGGAAGATTTCGGTAAATACGGACTGACCGAACAGAAAATACCCATCGCCCTGTTCTGGCTGGGAGGAGTCAATCACGCACTTTACAACGAGCATAAAAAGGGAAATGCATTTCTACCACCTCTCCACAATGCCGGATTCGCTCCCGATTTCTTTCCCACTTTCAGGGGAGGTGTGGCGGCGATGTCAAAGACAGTGATTGATCTTTTCAACCAGCGTTAGACGGGTTGCGGGCTTCGCCCTCCGTAGCTTCGGCGAAGGGGGGTTGCAGCCTTATGTTATTCGTCTCTTAGCTGTATGAGAATCCAGTCATTGGTGGCTGAACCCCTCCTGGCCGTTGGCATCTGTCTGCCTCCGGTGAGTTCCCCAACCCTCTTCTTCGAATAATCTCTCACCTCCGAAACGGAAATTCCCTGGTCCCTGTTTGCATTGGCAGCCCCGCTCTTCAGTCCTTCGAGTATCGACCATGTAAATACTCCGTTGTTCCATTCCGGAGATTCCAGGGCGTAGCCCTTGCCGGCAGCTGCCGAGATAACCACGGTTCCGGTCCCCCTGTCGAGGCCGGCGAACAACTCCTGCATCAGTTCAAATGATCCCTGCAGGCCTATTCCCGATTCAGAGACATCACCCCTGGTTCCTTCAAATTCATATTCCCTGACAACACCCCTGAACTCAATTCCAGCCGCTGGCTCAGCAGCAGCCATCACCGGGACAGCCTCCTCCTCCATGTCCACTTCACCGCTATGGCAGGCATCGAGGAGCAGCAGTTTTTTCCTGGCCGGTATACTGTCGAGGAGATCCTCAAACTCGTAGAATGAGATACCCCGCCCGGAGGGATTGCCAAAATCGATATCATGGGTAGCATACCAGAAATCGAGGTTTTCATCCAGCAATCCGTGGCCCGAAGCAAAGAGCACAACCCTGTCATCGATCCCGGTATTGAGAAGTTTTTCCCTTAGCGCCAGGAAGTTTTCCCTTGTTGCGTTCAGGTCAAACAGGGTATCTATAAAAACCTTCCCGTAACTTTCCATGCCATCAACTGCACCGGCCATCATGGAAACGATATCCCTTCCGTCCTTGACGGCATACCGCAGGTTAAAGCCGGAATCGCTGTATGCAGAGACGCTGATTGCCACAAGGTACAGGTCAGAGGCCATGCCCGGTACCTCAGGGGCCTGAACATCAACCCATTCCCTGAGGCTCTCAACTCCTTTTTCGTTTATGCATGATACCTGTATCCTGTTCAGTCCAGGACTCAGATCAAGCGGTATTGTTTTTTCGAGGGAACCGCTTCCCTCTCTGGCCAGATCCATTCCATTCCTCCCGAAGAGAGGAACGTCATTTATCCAAACATTAAGCCTGTTGAGCATGTATTTGCTGTCTGAAAGCCTCACCCTGAGTTCTGCACTGAAATCATCATAAACCTCCGACAGTTCCTCCTGGTTCAGTATTTCCGTTTCCGGCGCATGCCACATTGAGTAGAACATCTCCTCCCCGAATCCCGACCTCCGGAGTCTCTTAAGGTAGGCCTTTTCGTACATGGATATCAACACCGTGTCGCTGTTCCCAAGTTGCCGCATAACCCTGTCGGGCCTGTTGTACTGAAGATCCCACTGGGAAAAATCGAAAAGTCTGTCCCCAAGTTTCCACGATAATTGCCTGACTCCCTCAATGGTTCCCATATACTCACCCGATGGGATCATGAAAACATAATCCTCATTGCCCAGGGCAACAAAAGAGTAGAGCTTGTCGCCCGAACCTATTCCGAACACATTCATAACCGAGTTGGTGACTGTCACTATCCTGCCCCTCTCCCAGTCAATGTCCTGCTGCCGGACCTGACCGATATCTATTGTTCTGACGACCTTGCCCGTTGAAAGGTCCCATAAGTCAAGAGGCTCAAAGCCTGTAATATAGCCCTTCTCGTCTGCCCGGAAGGAGCCGGTAAGCAGAAATTTACCGTCGGGACTGAAGAAGGCTGAACCGGCCATTTTCATGGCGTCACTCCACCCGAAACTGAATTTAAGACTGCCTGTTGAAAGGTCCCATAAACTGAATTTGTTGCCATCGAGCGTCAGGACTGATTTCCCGTCGGGACTGAATGGATTTTCCAGCGTACCGTTCAGGAGGCGCGTAATGCCGGGTAATGTGTGAAGTACCAAACCTGTTTCCGGATCAATAATGCTTGTCTTAATTACCAGGTCATCCCCTGAAGCCTCCAGGTCAACAAAATCTGCGGCAACAAGCCTGCCGTCTGTACTGAATGGCGAATCACTCACTGAATAGAAGTAACCTGTTGAAAGCGAGGAGTACATTTGCTCACCGTTTTCTGCATTACACACCTCCATCTGAGGCTGACTGTATCGCCCGGGCATTGTGGTTGAGGCAATCATACGGTCATCAGGGCTGAAAACCATCGTACTGAAGCCCTTCCTTTCACCTGGAGAAATATCCTCAGGATCGTCAAAGAGGTCATCCTCCTCGCCGGCTACAGACTTAAATCTCATTGTGCCATCAGCCAGATTCCACACCCATGCCGAACCATCGGCAGAGGAAGCAGCAACCGCGGTTCCCCTGTTATCAAATACTGCGGTATTCACCGGTGCTGAGCAGATCAAGCTGTAACTTAACCGCCCCGACCCGATGTCATAGATCCTGATAATACTATCATCATTATGTGAGATCATCAGCCGTCGGCTGTCGGGACTGAAGATGGCATTGAAGCGTGAATCAGGCTGTGATCTGTCGGGATCAGAACCCAAACCTGCCTTTAACAGAAGGTTACCCGTTGCCGCACTCCACACTCCGGCAGTCTCATTGCCGGCTATAGTAAGAATGTAGCTTCCGTCGCGGCTGAAACTAACCGACTCAAACCTGAATCTGTCACTCTTCATGCTGCCTGTCAGTTTTCCGTTCTCCACATCCCATAATTTTGCTGTTCCGTCCCACGAGTCGGTAACTATCCGTTTACCGTCAGGGCTGAAGCGGGCAATGGAAACAAAATTTGAATTTCCTCCAAGCCTGTACCGTAGCCTGCCACTGCGGCTTTCCCATATTTTTGTTACCTGGTCGAGAGCTTCGCTGTAGAATCCCAGGCTTGCGTTTGCAGCTGTTGCGACCTGCCTGCCGTCGCGACTGAAAGCCAGGGGAGCCGTCCCCTCCATAACAGAAATAACTGCCCCGGTTTTCAGGTCATGATTATAGATGAGTCCTTCCCCCAATATAACCAGGATATTCCGGCCATCACGACTGAATTCCAGTCCCGACCAGAGACCCTGATCCATTCTGCTCTCAAATGAACACTCGGGCTCTCCACCGGGAAGAGAATGAAGATTAACTTTCCCCTCCTCCGTTACCAGGGCTATTTTTCTTCCGTCATAACTGATCCTGAAACCCGCCAGACGCTCAGAGGGAATATCAGCAAGATATCTGCCTGATCCTGTATCCCAGACCTTTAGCTGTGCACCCTGGGTCCATGCAAAGTATCTTCCGTCGCTGCTGAACTCAACCCATTCGGGTATTTCCGACAGCTGGCCCAGGGAGTTCAGAATCCTTCCCGAAGCTACATCTGCCATGTTAAGTGATCCATCCTCCGATATAAAGACAAAAGTCTTCCCGTCGGGACTGAAAGATGAACCTGCCCTGCCCGTTAACAACATACCGGGAAGAGAGCGAACCAGCCTCCAGCCTCCTTCATTAACCTGCCAGAGAAAGATGGCGCTTTCCTCCTCCTCACCCATGGTTTCGCCCTCGGTCAAAACAAGCCGGGCGTCGGGACTCAGGGAAAATCGGCTGCCTATGGTTCCGGGACAGGCAGAGCTGAACACTTCCCTGCCCGAGGCTATATCCCACCTCTTGAGGTAACCGTCCCTCGAGAGTGTGACAATCTGCGATCCGTCGCCGGTAAAGACTGCCTTGTAAACCACATCGGAGTGACCCCGGAGGTCGTGAATAAGCTTCCCCTTTACGGCATCCCATAGCTTGGCTGTCTTGTCTTCCGATGAGGTGAGAAGGTACCTGCCATCATCAGAATAACAGATGGTATTCACGTTTCCCATGTGCCCTACAGGCAGAACCAACGCGGGTGTGGTTAACTCCTGCGCACGCTGACAGGAAAAGAGGATGAGAAAGATTAGCGGAGCAAGATATTTTGGCATGACAGTTGAATTATAAACATGAGTTCACTAGTGGGCACTTAAAACCCACTGATTATTAACTGGTTATTTTTAAGTTCTTTGACATTATTGTAATCGCATCGCGTAAGTATCTCTTTAACAGGCGCTTTGTCTAGTAGAGAGATGCTAAGAA
>JAVEWX010000149.1:0-7111 GCA_034004335.1 Bacteroidales bacterium
AGGAACACTGGCCAGACAATTGCCTTCAGGAACCCAAGCACCCCCATCCAGAAGCCTGTTGCCCCGGAGATAAAATAGATGGCTGCACCTATAAGTCCCAGCCCGTAAACTGCGCCTGACGCCGGCGAACATTCTTTCATTCTGTGGGTCATAGTTGATACCTCCCAGTTCTTTGGTTACACAAAAATGGAATATGTCATTTAAGTAAAATGATTGCGACGCGTAAAATTATGACAGTCAGTTATTAAAGTCAAATTTATTTTTTTTCTGGAACATTTGTCATTTTAAGCGGTTTATTTATCAACTGATTACACTTATTCGTCAAATCGGGATTTATGCTGTACAGAAGGTTCACCGGGCGTAAAGGGCCGGAAAAATGCAAGTGCGGGATACTTCAGATAATTAGAGGAGTTATCCGTCAATCAAATTATTTTTGCATATACCTCCTGTCATCTCTAACTTGTAACTTTTTAGGTCCGGAAACTGTTGTCAGGGCCAGTTAAAAACAAGGAATGGCAAAAAGAAACACAATAAGAATACTCTTTCTTGCACTGCCTTTTCTGACAGCCTTCAGCATTCCGGCCGGGAACAGCAGGGAATACAATTACCTGACAAAACCGGAAACATTCATGCACGCTGCGATGATCCCGCAGGATGACAACCATGATTTTGGCGATGCCCCTGAAAGCTACGGATCAGCCGACCATATTATCACAACCTATTACCTGGGTGGTGAGGCCGATGCTGAGAAAGGAAGTCAATATTCTGAAGAAGCTGACGGTGATGACCTAAACGGGATTGATGACGAGGACGGAGTCACCATTCCTTCTCTAAAACAGGGAGAAAAAGCCACTTTCAGGTATAATGTCTCTACCCCATGGCTTTCAACTGGTTATCTGAATGCATGGATTGACTGGAATGGTGACGGAGATTTCGATGATCAGGGAGAGAGGGTCGCTACAGACGTACGCAGAGGATCAGGATCTTATAACCTTGATGTGACTGTCCCCTCGTCAGCTATTGCATCCAGGGCTACTTTTGCACGATTCAGGTTTGGCCCCAGATCAACAGGCAATCCTGCTTACGGAAGCACTGGCAGTGCCAATTCAGGTGAGGTGGAGGATTACATAGTGAAAATCGAATGTACAAATCCTCCGGCGCCAAGGGTGGGTCCGGTCACACAACCTTCCTGCGATGTCACCACCGGCAGCGTGGTTCTTGAGAACCTGCCGGGAACAGGCACATGGACCCTCACACGGGTTCAGGACGGAGAAATCGTGACAGGCAGTGGTTCAACCTATACTGTCACGGGGCTGATGCCCGGCACATGGACTTACACGGTCACCACTGAGAGTGGTTGTACCTCCGGCCCGTCGGCCGCAGTGACCATCGTAATGGGCCAGGATATCCCCGGAGCTCCGGTGGTGGGTACAATCACCCAGCCTACCTGCAATGTCTCTACCGGAAGTGTTTTCCTATCTGGCCTTCCCGCTTCGGGATCTTGGACTCTCACCAGGCAGCCTGACGGAGCCACCTACCTGGGTTCAGGCACAAGCACAACCCTGACAGGAATTCCGCCCGGAACATATACTTTCACGGTTACCAGCGCCAGCGGATGTAATTCAACACCATCACAAAGCGTGACCTTCGATACCCAACCATCTATCCCCACCCCTCCAGTGCCGGGAGCAATCACACACCCGACCTGTGACCTGCCAACCGGAAGCGTTGTCATAAACGGCCTGCCTGCTACAGGCACCTGGACACTCACCCGTTTCCCGGGAAGCATCATCATAAACGCCTCGGGCACAACTTTTACTGTAAACGGGCTGAATCCCGGTTCCTATAATTTTACCGTAACCAATGCCGGCGGATGTACATCGGCAGTATCAGCTGATGTTGTAATCAATGCTCAGCCCGGACCATTCCCGACACTGGTGATCCATAATCCCGATCCGGTCTGTGCCCCGGGTACAGCTGATCTGACAAGACCTCCAGTGACGGCTGGATCAACACCAAACCTTACATTCACCTACTGGAGGGATGTACAGGTTGCCGTTCCTCTGAACACTCCCTCAGCTGCTCCGGAAGGGACCTACTACATCAGGGGCACAATCCCCGGAGGCTGCTCTGCGGTGAGTCCGGTGACAGTAACGACATACCGGCAACCCACTGCAAATGCAGGGACAGACCAGGAGCTGACATTCGTCTTCACCACCACGCTGGACGCCGTCGTCCCGGATGAAAACTCCACGGGAACATGGTCAGTGCTGGAAGGTACCGGAACATTTGCCGACCCGGATAATCCAAAAACAACCGTGACAGACCTCTCACAGGGCGATAACCTCCTTCTATGGACAGTATCAAACAGTGTCTGCCCTCCGGCAACGGATGAGCTTCTCATTACAGTGAAAAAAATAACTATCCCCTCACTGATTACCCCGGATATGGACCTCAAAAATGACTATTTTTACCTCAGCGGATTAGAGGTTCTCGGCAAGGTTGAACTGACTGTGTTTGACCGGAGGGGAGCACTGGTATTTGAAAACCTGGACTATGACAACCTATGGCACGGAACAAATTACAATGGCGAGCCACTGCCAGATGACATTTATTTCTATGTCATAAAGGCTGAAAACGGGTTGTCATTTAGCGGCTATCTTTATATACGGCGCTGATTCTTCTGATGGCATAAATGAAAATGGGAATGCCCATGGTGTGGTGCATTCCCATTTGATTTCTTCTCCTTTGAGATCAGTTCTTCGCCTTGTTCTTCTCATACCACATGAACCAGGCAAGCTTATAGTATCCATCGGGTACATTCTCGGTTCTCTGATCTGTCACGGGAGGCACAGCAATCATAAAGTCATCGCCGGGCTTCCAGTCAGCAGGAGTCATTTTCACATCAGTGGCAGCCTGAAGTGCCTCTACCGACCTCAGTATCTCCTCAGTGTTTCTTCCGATGTTGAGCGGATAGAAGAATATCGCACGGATAATGTCATCCGGGTCAATGATAAAGACACCCCGTACACCCTTGGTTCCGCTGATTGAGGGATGAATCATCCCGTACTGTTTTGAAACTGACCTGTTGACGTCATCAATCAGGGGAAACTTAATCTTTGTGGCAGGCCTGCCTTTGTACTGGATCCCTTCGAGGGCCTTCTTCCATTGTTCGTGTGATCCAACATCTGCAGTGGAAATAACGGCCATCTTTACATTCAGTTCGTCAAACTTCTTCTGCAGATTTGCGAGCTCAAGAAGCTCCGATGAGCATACAGGAGTAAAATCCTGCGGGTGAGAGAACAGTATCTTCCATTTATTTCCGAAATCAGTCGGGAATACTATGGGACCGTTTGTGGTATTAGCCTCAAAAGAGGGCGCCTTCATTCCAATCAGGGGAATTTTGACACTATTTTCCTCGTCTGCCTGTGCCTGAAGCATAACAGAAGCGAAAATAACTACTACTGCAAGAAGAAAAACTTTCTTCATAGTTGTGAGGATTTTGATATTTGGACTTTGTTTAAATTAAATGCTAATCCATAACATATGGTTGCAGGTTATTGTTCATCTCACGCGGATATTCCCTGAATGATTTTAATTAAAAAAACGGGGGCATTTTAAGAAAATGCCCCCGTCAAAAATCAAATCCCTGAAACCTAATAGCCGGGGTTTTGTTGTGGTACAATTGCAGGGTTTGCATCAAGCTCTTCCTTAGAGATCGGCAGGATTGTCTTGTAGAATGTCCTGTCCATTGTTTTCTCACGATGAGTGATTACAACTGCCGGAGAGATGAACTCATCGTTGAACTCGATGGTCCTGTTGAGTCTTAGCATGTCAAAGTACCGGAGTCCTTCGGCAAAGAACTCCTTGCTCTTCTCGTCTATAATCATGTCAAGTGTGACTGTTGCGTCAGTAGCGGCTGCAAGGCCCGGGGCCCTTTTCCTTATCTGGTTCAGATAGTTGGCAGCCTTGACCTTGTCAGGGGTGGGAAGCCTCAGAGCAGCCTCTGCCGCAATCAGGTACATCTCTGAAAGACGAATTACTTTGACGTTTACCGCAGAGATTGAACCCTTATCGCCTTCCAACGCAGTGCCACCTACGTATTTCAGTGATGATCCTTTTCTGGTAGTAGAAGATTCATCGCGTTCCATAATTCCCCAACGAATGTCAGTCGGATCCTGGTTCATTCTGGCGATCCAGTAATCGCTTGCCATAAACCAACCCATTGCCCCGGTTTTCTTACCGTTCCGGAGCAGGTAGTAGCCTAGCGAACCTGTTGTCAGATCAGCTTCGGAGGGGAAGATAGCCAGTTCAAAGATTGATTCGGAACCGAACTGGGATGCCCATGAATCAACCCAGTCATCATTTGAATATAGGGAATAACTGCCACTGTTGATCACCGCCTCCGCCGCAGCAAGACTGCCTGTGAAGTTGTCCATGAAGAGATGCACTCTGGCCTCGATAGCTTTATTGACATAGTAGTTTATGTAACCTTTGGTGGTGGCCCTGTTCTTCGAAAGTAAAGGGGCTGCATCACCAAGATCTTTCAGTATCTGGGTATATACTTCCTCGACAGATGCCCTGGTAGGCTGAGCTGTAAACTCAAGAGGCTCAAGCACCAGCGGTACGCCGTAGGAAGCCTTTTCCATATTGTACATCTTGCCATACAACCTGACAAGATCAAAATACATAAGAGCCCTGGCAGTCATTGCCTGTGCTTTGTATTCACTGAGTAAAGTGGAACCATTGCCCTCATCCTCTATCTTCTGTATGTTACCAATCAAATTATTGGCTTGGAGAATGCAATGATAAATCTGGTTCCAGAAGCCTGAACCTGAGCCTGATGAGGCAGAGTGATTGAATGAATAGTAATAATCAAGGCCCCTGCCCTGTGAACGGATCGCAAAATCGCCTCCCTTGGCATCACCATAGATCACGAAGTTTCGTCCATAATAAAGGGAAGAAGTCATCTTTCTCATCAGCCCGTTAATCGCTACCTTTGCATCAGTAGAAGTTGTGATTGAGGTCTCAGGATTTGCGTAGTTGCTGGGTCTAACATCAAGAAAATCCTCGCAAGAGCTAATCAGCATGAAACCCAGTACCGTAAGTATTATCGTTATCTTTTTCATCATAGTCCTTTTTAGAATTAGAAACTGGCTTCAATTCCGAATGTATAAGTCTTGCCGATAGGCATTTCCCATCCCCTTGAACCGTATTCGTTTACCTCGGGATCATACACCTTCCAGGCTGCAAGAGTCCAGAGATTGGCTCCGTTGAAGTAGATCCTCCCCCCGGAGAGTTTTACCTTGCTGAGAAGATTGTTCGGCAGGCTGTATCCCAGGGTAATACTCTTCAGTCTGGTGAAGTCTGCCGGGTGCATGTGCCGGCTGCTCTTCTGGTTCACATCTTCCATATCAATGGCAACCCTCTGGGGATATCTTGCATCCTTGTTCAGCGGGGTCCACCTGTTCTCATAGGCGTCAAGTGACATTATCCTCTCCCAGTAGTAGCCGTCATCATTTACGTCTTTGCCGGCAGCATCATAGGTGTAACCACCAAGCTTGTAAATGAAGTTAAGTGAAAGAGAGAGCCCTTTCCATGCCAGGTCGGTATTATAACCTCCGAAAAGCTTTGGATGGGCGTCGCCAAGAATTACCTCGTCAGCATCTGAATAGCTATATGTGGCAGGTCTGCCGTCAACAACCAGGTCAGGAGTTGCATTATTATTCAGGAACCAGACATTGAGCCCGGTTTCCCGTTCAACTCCGGCCCATTCAAGTCCATAGATTGCCAGCGTTGACTCTCCCTCGGTGTAGATGAACTTCGTACGGTCGTCATCACCGGTAGGTTCATACCATATTATATCCTGCCCCCCATAGAGTTTGGTGACCGTTGACTTCACATGTGATGCTGTCAGTCCAGCAGTCCAGGTGAAACCGCCCCTTTTGAGGATCTCGCCGGATAATTCGAATTCCAGTCCCCGGTTATTAATTTCACCCACATTCATAAGAGTTGATTCAAAACCTATAACATTTGAAATAGGGACATCCTGAAGAAGATTCTTTGAATCCCTGCTGAAATATTCGAAAGATCCGGTTAGCTTCTGATCAAAAATACCGAACTCAAGGGCAATATTGTAAGTATAGCTGGTCTCCCAGGTAAGGTTGGGGTCGGCAATAGAACTTACACCACCACCTGGTTGCTCCATGTACTTGCTGGAGTAGCCTGTCAGATTACGCCATCCATAGTTAGAGGAAGGCAGGGTACCGTTCACTCCGTATGATGCCCTTAGCTTCAGGTTGCTGATGACAGGAACGTCGTCCATAAAACTCTCCTGGTCTATCCTCCATGATCCTGCAAACGACCAGAAGTTACCCCACCGGGATTCGGGGCCGAGTTTTGATGAGCCGTCACGGCGGAATGAAGCAGAAGCATAATACTTGTTGTTATAATTGTATTCTGCCCTTGACAGCATTGAGGCCATTGCACTGCCCCAGTAATAGGCATTTGCATCAAGTTTGCCTGCCGTGGCAACAGTATGTAGCGTACTTGTAGCCAGATTTGTGCCTGATGATCTCAGATAATCAGTCTGGTTCTTTGCAACCTCCCAGCCAACAAGGGCGCTTACATTGTGTACCCCTCCGAAAGTTTTGTTATAATTTAAAGTGGTTGATGAAAGCAACTCGATAACCTTTGTACTGTTCTCAGTAACCGAACCTGTGAAACTTGATCCGTTGAAATGAAGCGCACTATAATAAAGGTGGTCAAAGGTCTGTGTATTGTCAAATGAGAAGATAGACCTGAGGTTGAGTTCGGGGAGTATCTTTATAGTAACCGTCTCATTTGCAAATACCTTCTGGGTCCTTGACCAGTTTTCCCATTCATTGTTGTAGTATACCGGGTTATAGGCGTAGCTCCCGTACCTGGGTGTCCATGGCAATCCTGTTTCAAAGTCGGAGGGCCAGTATAGTCCCCAGAGAAGGTTGCGGCTCTGTAAAAAGTAATTAGAGCCTGTTGAACGTGTATCATTGAAACCCTCCTGATTACTGTTGCTGACATTCACATTGGTGTTCAGCTCGATAAATTTCCCGATCTTCTGACCAAAATTCAT
>JAVEWX010000150.1:0-7091 GCA_034004335.1 Bacteroidales bacterium
TAGGATGTTGTGACGATAAGCGGCACGCCGACAGAGTCGGGGAGCTTCACCTACACAGTAACTCTGCTGGGAGGCTGCGGCACGGTAACAACAACGGGAGTAATCAATGTCACACCTGACAACACCATATCTCTCACCTCTGCCAATGACAACCAGACGGTCTGCATCGGCACACCGATAGTTAACATCACCTATGCTACCACGGGCGCCACGGACGCTACTGTCACGGGACTGCCGCTGGGAGTAACGGGCAGCTGGGCATCGGATGTTGTAACGATAAGCGGTACACCGACAGAGCCAGGCAGCTTCACCTATACGGTAACCTTGCTGGGAGGCTGCGGCACGGTAACAACGACGGGAACTCTGATTGTTGAACAAATTCCAACCCTCTTAATTACTGATCCCGCTCCTGTTTGTCCGCCAGCAACCTTTGACCTCACAGCACCAGAGATTACTACAGGGTCAACGCCTGGTTTAACATTTACCTACTGGACAGATGCATCAGCAACTATATCGTATCCTTCTCCGGCTGCTGCAGTTGCAGGTACATACTACATCAAGGGTGAGACAGCTGCCGGTTGTTTTGATATCAAGCCGGTCAACGCAGTGTACGCTGTAGGACCATCAGTCATTGCCGACATAACCAATGTGCTCTGCAACGGAGGGTCGAATGGAGCTATTGATATTACAGTCTCAGGCGGAACAGAACCTTTCGGTTTCCTCTGGAGTAACGGATCGATTAACGAAGATATCAGCGGACTTACCGCCGGAATATATACCATAGTAATAACAGATGCATTAGGCTGTATTACAACTGAATCATTTACGGTAACAGAAACTGCTGCCCTGACAGTTGCAACAACACAGGTTGATGTAGTAGTCTATGGAGAAGCGACCGGCAGCGCTACAGCTATTCCTTCCGGTGGTACTGAGCCCTATGGCTACTCCTGGAACACTACTCCGGTTCAGACCGATGCAACCGCCACAGGTCTTGCTGCGGGTACATACAAGGTAACGGTCACTGATGCCAATGGCTGTATTGCAGAAGCAGAGGTTACGATTACTCAGCCTGCCGAACCTCTTGCAGTTGCCATAACAGCTCAAACCAATGTAGATTGCTTCGGTGAGGCTAGCGGTAGCGCAACGGCGGAGGCCACGGGCGGGGCTGCGCCATACACCTATACCTGGAACACAACACCCGTCCAGACGGGACCGGTTGCACTTTTACTTCCGGCCGGAACCTGGACAGTTACGGTCACTGATGATGCCGGAGCAACAGAAACTGCTGATGTGACGATTACTCAACCATCTGAAGCCCTTGCGGTGACCATGGCTAAAACCGATGTGCGCTGCAATGGAGAGTCAAATGGTACGGCAACGGCAACAGCTACAGGAGGTACCGCACCTTATACCTATGAATGGAATACGGTGCCTGTTCAGACTGATGCTCAGGCTACCGGACTGGCTGCCGGAACATATACTGTTACTGTTACCGATGCCAATGGTTGCATTATTTCGGGTAACGTAACGATTGATGAACCCGCTGCTCTTACGGTCGCTATCATTTCACAAACCAATGTATTCTGCTTCGGTGAAGCAACGGGAAGCGCTGTGGCCGAAGCATCAGGAGGTACTGCTCCATATTCCTATTCATGGAACACAACCCCGGCACAGACAAGTGAGACAGCAACCGGACTAGTGGCAGGCGCTTATATTGTAACCGTTACCGATGCCAACGGATGTACGGCAACCGAAAGTGTGACAATCACTCAACCACCGTTTGGCGTTGAAGTAATCATAACATCAACTGACGCACTCTGTTATGGTCAGGCCAACGGAGAAGCCACAGCCGCAGCATCGGGTGGCACTGCTCCATATTCATATTCCTGGAACACAACGCCTGTCCAGACAGGAGCCACTGCCACCGGACTTGCAGCAGGCACATACACCGTTACGGTAACCGATGCAGATGGATGTACAACTTCGGGTACGGTAACCATTGCCGAACCTGAAGCTATTGTTCTGACAGTAGCCGTAACAGATGCCAGCTGTCCCAATGAAGCGAATGGTACTATTAATCTGACCATAAGCGGCGGAACTGCTCCATACACTGTCATTTGGGATGATGGTACGATGGATGAGGACAGAACAAGTATCCCTGATGGTACATACACAGTGATAGTTACCGATGCCAATGGGTGTACTGGCAACACTACGGTTACCGTGGGTATAATTGGAATAGACTGTCTTGAGATACCAACTGTCTTCACTCCCAACGGAGACGGTAAGAATGATGTGTGGAGACTCATCAACATTGAACTTTATCCCGACGCTGAGCTATTAGTGTTCAACAGGTGGGGCAGGAGGGTCTACCAGACCAAAAACATAGCTACCAATCCATGGGACGGCAAGTTCAGGGGAAGGGTACTCCCGACAGATTCATACCATTATGTGCTTCACCTTAATGATGGTACCCTGCCAAGAACCGGCGTTGTAACGATATTAAAATAGGAAAGATAAACTCTGAGATATGCGAAATCTGAGGTTACTGATATTCATCCTACTGGTAGTTGCTGTCGGGTTACCGCTTAACTCCCAGCAGGTGCCGATGTACAGCCAGTATATAATGAATGGTTTTCTGATAAATCCATCCTATGCCGGATCGGACGGCTATTCGACCATTAACCTTACGGCCAGGGAGCAGTGGGTTGGAATGCCACAGGCTCCCAGTACCTATGCTCTCAGTTTTCAGACACGGTTACTGCAGACAAGCTACATAACCAAGTCAACATCTGTAAGAAAGAAGGCAATGCGCCCCACCAAGGGGGGCAGGATTGGCCTCGGCGGTTATTTCTTCAATGATAATAATGGAATTATCCGGAGAACAGGTTTTCAGGCCGCGTATGCTTATCATATACCCATTGGTACGAGCCATCAGCTTTCATTCGGACTCGCGGCTACAGCCTATCAGTTTGCCCTTGATCTGCAGGGGGCACTGCTCTTCGATGTCGATGATGATTATTTCAATAATTACGACAGGGTAGTTTATATACCTGATTTTAATTTCGGCGCAAGTTTCATGTCTAGAAACTATTATGTGGGGTTTGCAATGAGCCAGATGTTCAGAGGAGTATTAATGATGGGAAATGACGGGGGCAACAACCAGTCTGAACTTGGACATTACTTCCTTACCGGAGGATTGAAAATACCCCTTCCGGCCCGTGACTGGATGGTTGAACCTTCTGCACTTATTAAATCTTCCGATATGCTCTTCAAATCTTTCCAGATGGATCTTACCACCAGGGTTTATTATAAAGAGGATTATTGGGCGGGTATCTCGTGGAGGACCGGGGATGCTTTAATCATCATGACCGGCATCCGATATGACCGTTTCTATTTTGCATACGCCTTTGATTTTACATTGACAGATATCCGCCAGCAGAGTTTCGGTTCACACGAGATTACTGCTGCTGTGAAGTTCGGTGACAGCGCCAGACGTTACAGGTGGATTAACAGGTATTGACTTTACGGTGAAGCTTTGTTATTTTTGTCTTATGGTCTCTGCGCCGTGAGGCAAGCTGCTTTATCGTGAAGATAGTCTCGAAACTACCGTGGGTTATCCCGTTTGTGATCCTTTCCGGGTTGGTATTGCCGGGCGGCATTGGTCCGACTGATCCTTCCATATTCCGCAAGCATTGCCACCAGCCAGGCTATTCAGGGCGGGAACCGGGGGATTCATTCACTTTTATGTTCTATAATACTGAGAATCTGTTCGATGCGGTTGATGACCCATTAACTGACGATCAGGAATTTCTGCCGGAAGGAGAAAGGGGCTGGAATTACAATAAATACTACAGGAAGCTTCATTCAGTTGCAAAGGTCATTCTTTCTGCCGGTACTCTCAGTCCTCCTGCGATTATAGGTTTATGCGAGACAGAAAACAGCGGAGTGGCAGAAGCCCTGGTTAATCTGACTCCCCTGAGCAGCTACGACTATGAGGTGGTTTACCTTGAGTCGTCAGATAGCAGGGGCATCGATGTTTGTCTCCTCTACGACAGGTCACGGTTCAGGAAAATAACTTCATTTTTTATCAGTCCGAATGAGACAGATGGCGTTCCTTTTCGCGGAAGGCCCGTGCTCTATGCAAAGCTCGAAACCCGGAAAGGGGATCTGCATGTAATGATAAATCACTGGCCTTCAAGAAGGGGAGGCGTACTCACCGGTCAACCGGTACGAATAGCCCTGGCCGAAAGAATTGTTACGGTAACAGACTCATTGAGAGATTCCGATGGAGAGGATGCTGCCATCATTGTGGCCGGTGATTTCAACTGTTCCCCCCTCGACCGGGAGATGGCTATTCTTGGCAGCACCGGGCTGGTAAACCTTTCCCTGCTGTCGGGTGAAACGGGATCAGGAACCTACAGGTACAGGGGAACATGGCAGCATTTTGACCAGGTAATTGTCTCTGAGTCGATGATTAACGGAAGATCAGGATTCAGGGTGCTGAAATTCGAAATTCACCAACCCGCTTTCCTGTTTACTGACGATCCGGTTTACCCGGGCAGGAAGCCGTTACCTACCTATGATGGTTTCCGGTATGCAGGCGGATACAGTGATCACCTGCCCGTGCTTTTACAGGTTGGTTATTGATAAAAACGTCAGTCTTTCAGCGGTTTGAGCCCCATATCGCTCGCTATCCTCAACATAAAGGCAAGGGCTTCTTCGTGATTATTCCCTATTATGCCATCAAGTATAGCCTCCCTTATGGCGGTCTTGATAATGCCTACCTCTCTGCCGGGACCTATTCCAAATGTGCTCATTATTTCAGTGCCGTCAACAGGCGGCTGGAAGTTGCGAAGGGCATCACTCTCCTCAATCTCCTTCAGCTTCCTCCTTACCAGGGCAAAATTTCCGATGTATTTTCTGACCTTTACAGGGTTCTTTGATGTTATGTCTGCCTCGCACAATAACATCAGGTCGTCAATATCATCTCCTGCTTCAAAAAGGAGTCTTCGTACTGCTGAATCAGTAACAATATCCTGCGACAATGCTATCGGCCTCAGATGCAGGGCGACCAGCTTCTGCACATATTTCATCTTTTCATTCAGGGGAAGTCTCAGCCTTGAGAAAATTGCGGGGACCATTTTTGAACCAAGAAAATCATGCCCGTGAAAAGTCCAGCCGGTATCAGAATTAAACTTCTTTGTCCGTGGCTTGGCAATGTCATGCAGGAGCACCGCCCATCTCAGCCACAGGTTATCGCTCTTTGTCGCCACATTATCGAGAACCTCCATTGTATGAAGGAAATTGTCCTTGTGGCCCTTTCCGTCAATCAGCTCAACACCTTTGAGCTCATCTATTTCGGGGAGTATTATTTTTAGAAGACCGGTGGCTTCCATCAGATTGAAACCATATGAAGGCCTTGAACTCCCGATAATCTTATTCAGTTCTGTGGAGATCCTCTCAGCCGATACTATTTCTATTCTGCCCCTGTTTCGTGTTATTGAATCAAATGTAGTCTCCTCAATGGTGAAGCCAAGCTGAGAGGCAAACCTTACAGCTCTCATCATCCTGAGAGGATCATCGGAGAATGTTGTGTCAGGATCGAGAGGGGTACGTATTATGCCATTCCTGAGATCGTCAAGCCCGTTAAACGGATCGATCAGCTTTCCGAAATCCCTGACACTCAGAGAAGCGGCCAATGCATTGATGGTGAAGTCCCTGCGGTTCTGATCGTCTTCCAGGGTGCCTGATTCCACCAGGGGCTTTCTGGAATCTCTTCTGTAGGATTCCTTCCTCGCCCCGACAAATTCAATTTCTATATTATCATGAAGGAACATCGCTGTTCCGAAGTTCTTGAAAATGGTAACTTTCTTCCCTCTGCCTGCCCGCTTTGCAACTTTTCTGGCAATGGCAATACCATCACCAACTACCAGGATATCAATATCCTTGCCTCCGGGTTTACGATCGAGCAGCATATCGCGTACATAGCCACCAATTACATAACCCTCCATTTCTTCTGAGTCAAGGACTTCTGAAATGATCCTGAAAATATTTAAATCCAGACAAATATGCATATATAAATATGACAATATGATAATTTCACATGACAAAGTTACAATTTTACCTTGATTCTGACTAAATTGAATATGAAACCACCGAATGGTACGGCAATTGTTTGTACATTGAACAATAATGAAAATAAACGGTTTTTAAGGGAAAAAGATTATGGTAGAATTTCTGACAAAAGAGACGTTCCAGTCGAAAGTTTTTAATTATGAGAAAAACAAGGAGTGGAAATTTGAGGGTGACAAGCCCTGCATCATTGATTTTTATGCTGACTGGTGTGGTCCGTGCAAAATGGTTGCCCCTATTCTTGAGGAGCTTGCCTCTGAGTATGATGGCAAGCTTAACATATATAAGGTAGATACCGAGTCGGAGCAGGAGCTGGCGGCAGTGTTTGGAATCCGGAGCATACCATCCCTTCTTTTTGTCCCTCTTGAGGGTCAGCCTCAGATGGCTGCCGGCGCTCTTCCCAAGGAGACCTTCAAACAGGCATTCAGGGATGTTCTTGGTGTTGAGTAAGCCTGTTTCACCCCGGAATGTTAAAAATGACTAAAATTTGAAACATTAGTCATTTTTTATCGTTTAAAAAGAGGAAGGTTGCATCAGAAACAGTAGTTTGTTTCTGAACTTTAGGTTTAGGGTAATGAAGTTGGGACCGTTGTCAGTATATAAGGCACCGGTCCCTTTCTATTCCTCCCTGAAGATCTTTTCGATCTCCTCCTCGGTGGTTTTGAGTTTTTTCTGGCAAAATCTCAGCAGTTCGGAGGCTCTCTTGACGCCTGCCGAAAGCTCATCAATATCCATTTCTCCTCTCTCCATCTTCCCGAGGATTGCCTCAACTTCACTCATCGCCTGGGTGAAGGACAACTCTTTCTTCGTCATTTCCTTTTGTTTTTGATTTTTCTTTCACGGTACTTTCAACGTAGCCGTCACAAAACCGGGTTGCAATAGTGTCGCCTTTTCTGAGGCTTTTTGCATCCCTGACCGTTCGTCAGCCTGACATTGTAATTGTGAATAGATCGGAA
>JAVEWX010000151.1:0-7088 GCA_034004335.1 Bacteroidales bacterium
AGAAGGAGATGGAAGGCTGAAGGTCAGCAGGTACCAACCGCAATTACCACCTTTATTCCGAGGCTACAAGCTATGTACAAAGGCAGCAGGTGAGTCAAGTACCTGTATGCGATCGGTAGGATCTTCCCTGATGGTGCTTGTTTCAAGAAGCACGTCAACAACATGGTCAATGTTATCGGCAGGAACGCTTACAGAGCTTCTGATCATCACCCTCGCGAACTCCTTAGCATCTGACTCAACCAGTGGCATGACCCTTGAGGTTATGGCTCCCGTTGCCCCTACCCTTAGACATGCCTCCCTGAGACGGTCTATCCGGTCCTCATCTGAAAGAATGGTAATCTCACAGTTATCCTGTGGCAGCATAGACCTGCTGCCGGTTCTCTCCTGATGTTCTGCATCAAGCCTTCTTCTCCAGGCTGTACCCGACTTGAGTGAATCAATGGCGGCAATAATCTGCTCAAGACTGGCTGCGTGGCTCTGCTTGCCCATCTTGAGGCGGTTATCTATCAGGCCTGCCGAAACGGGAGTATGATATATAAATCCGCTTCCGGGCCTGTCAAGGTGAGCCTGTTCAATAAGCAGCCTGATGATACTTTCCGAGTCTTCTTCGGGCATAATAAGCCTTACTATCTCCTTCTCCGGGGAGATGGTTATCCTGATGAGCCCCAGCTGATCGCGAATATCGTTCCCCGTTCCGATGGTTATCAGCGGGACGCATATGCCAAGATCGAGGGCTATCCGTGCCAGGTTCTCGCCGCTGCCAGGATTTGAAAGTATACAGTTGACATATGACAGCTTCCTGAGATAGTTGACATCGTCCCCGGTTTTTGGAATGTTTCTCAGGTTTTCAAGATTTACAAAGGGAGCCTCCTTCGAGAATTCCATAAGGTCCTGGGAGAAGACAGTGCCCCTGCCCGGAACATCAAGTTCTGCTGCATAGACAATTGAGTCAAGCACCTCCCCCGAGTTCTCCCTCGGAACCGTAAATCTGTAGATGTCAACGGCAGAGCTTCGGAGGTTTATAATCTCGCCGGGAAGGTTGAATGATCGCTTCCTCACAAATTCCCTTACGACACGACCGTCCTCAATAGTAGCCCGTATACCAAGCTTCAGCAAAGTTTCAGCCACCTTGTCAGTCAGTAGGTTGTTAATGATACAGGTTATCCGGCTGGCCCTGTGGGGGGTGTAGATACCCTTTGCCATCTGTGTTCTCCAAACCGTTCTTGCCGGTGAGAAAACCTTCTCCTTCTTCTGTACTTCGTTATTCATTTGTATCGTCATTTTCTGTTTCGGAAAGAGAACGATGCTGTTTAGCCTGGGCTATGAGACCGAAAACCAGCACGGTGATTATCGGGAAGGCCGAAGCAAGTGCCAACACACCAAATCCGTCAACCACATTGAGTTCCCCGCCGATGCTGAGGCCCATTGCCAGCACCAGGGGGCACGGTAACCGGACCTGTTGTCACACCGCCACTATCCCAGGCAATTGCCGTAAACTCTTCTTCGCTGAAGTATGTAAGAGGCATCAGCAGTATATAGGGAGGAATGATCAACCATATCAGTGGAATATCAAAGAGTATCCGTGCCAGTCCAAGTAGTATGCCGATACCCACACCCACGGATACTACCTGTACTATCTGGCTCCGTTTTATGTTCCCGACAGTAAGTCCCTCAACAGTGATACCCAGGGCGTTAAGGGCAGGTTCCGCCATCGTGGCTCCGTAGCCCATACCAAAACCAAACAGCAGTACGAGTATCAAACCCAGTGAGGATAATTTTTTACCAAAGAGGGGTGACTGGGTAATGATATGTTCATAGCTGCCCGTGACGGCATCCATTCTATCAGGCACGAATTCCACTGGCCTGAGCTTATCATTCTCAATCATGTCGAAGTAAGATCTCCGTGAGCCGTCACTGGCAATGACCTCATAAACCAATGCCTGATCGAAGTTGGGTATCACCAGGCGGTCAACGAACTTCTCCTCGCTGGCAAAAGCCCTGGGCAACTGTCCTCCCACCTCACCACCCAGGGTTGCCAGGCCAAGCCTGATGCCTGCCGTGAGGAGGGTCATTCCGAGAAGGGTGAAGACCAATCCCAGAGCCACCTCATCCTTGTATCTCAACTTTTCCCTGAGGAATCCGAGGAGAACAATTATAAGCAGCAGTGACAGTGGGATAACGGCCCTGAGCCCTCCCTTGAACTCCTTTCTGAGTACTTCAGGGATTTGAGTTTCAACACCATTTTCCTTTTCATTAAGGTCGATATCTCTGAAGAGGGTCAGTTCATAAGCTGAGGCTTTCTGCACAACCCATCGTGCCAGCGGCCCGGAACCTATAAGCTGTTCCCTGACGGCAGGGTCTTCGGAAAGTAGTTGCATGGTACCCAGATAATCAGCTTCATTCTGAAAGAAGGCTCTCCTGCCCGCTTCTGTTCCATGGGTAAAGGCATGCCTGAGCAGGGCTTCCTCATTGTCGAACAGAAAAAGGGCTTCCTTCCTGTATTCCGGCGAAAAGAACTTCTCTTCTGTTGCAGGTTTGGGAGCACCCATATTAAGTACCATGCCCAGCAACAGGACACTTAAAACAGGAAAGGCTGAAGCCAGAAGGATAATACCAAAGCCACTGGCTGAACCCTGGCCCTTACTTGAGGCTCTTGACACGCCTATGCCGAGGGCCAAAACCAGGGGGACGGTAACGGCACCTGTTGTAACGGCACCCGAGTCCCAGGCAAGACCTATAATTTTACTCAGGTTATCATCAAAGCTCAATAACAATGACAATCCCAGAAGTATGGGAATAATAATAAAGATTAACGGCTTAATGGAGATATTATAGTAGAACCTGAACATACCCAGTGCCACAGCTATCCCGACACCAATCCCTACAGATAATACCAGTAGTTCCGTCTTCCTCTCCAGCATCATGAACAGCAAAGGTGAATCCCAGGCGGTTACTGTCGAACCCGCAGTTCTTAGCGAACTGATTGCGGGTTCCGCAAGTGTTGCCCCGAAACCCAGCAGCAATCCAAAAGCGGCAATTATAATAATACCGACCTTTGTAGGCAGTTTAACACCCACTCTCTCACCCAGGGGCATCAGACCAAGTATCAGTCCCTCAAGGAAAAATGCCAGACCCAGGACGACCATGGTTATGCCTCCTGCAATAAGAAGGGCATTGGAAAGCGGAACGCCCAGGATGAACCTCTGGAATACAACCAGGTAGAAAATAATGAATGCCACAGACTTGATCTGTTCAACAATCCTGGTTCTGGCATAAGCCCAGAGCATCATGACGGCATCACTGAATGGAATCTTCTTACGCTTTATCATCTTAAAGTGATTATGAAACCTTTTACTAAATTAGCTTTTTCAGATAAAAAATCTGAGAAAAAATGATTAAATGATAAAAAACGATATTGCCGCATCACCTCTGACAAAGTCCCCTGTAAGGACAGTATCCACATCTATCCCTGACAGTGGTCATAGTGAAAGCCACATCATTATTAAAAATGTCGGATATAGCGTTATCAAGCAGTTCAGAGAAACGGGTGGCAACAGCAGAGAAATCCTCCAGTGGCTTACCCTCCACGGTAAGGTAATCAGCAAAATCATCACCTGCCTCCGAACGAAGTCCGTATATTACAGGTCGCAGCTTCTCATAACCTTCCCTGCCTGACATTACGGTACAATAAATCATTGTCTGCACCGCTGCATCGTTAAGCTTCGACGAACCACTGTCAAAAAGCAGTTCGAGTGAATCAACCTTCAGGCTGGCTCTTCCGGTCTTATAGTCAATAAGACGGCGGACACCCTCTCTTTCATCAATCCTGTCAATTTTTCCTCCCAGCTTCAGCTGTATCAGCTCACCGCCAACCATTATCTGCCTTGGTGCAGTATAAGTATTTTCGAGATCGACGATGGTAAATGGTGCCTGAAGGCGATCGATGCTGAGGACCCGTTTCAGGAACATGGCGGTAATATCGGCAGTCACCAGACCGGTACCTGTAACCGGCGCAGCTTTCCCCCCATACAGCACAGCATTCATAACCTCTTCAACAAGCGACCGGTCGGAGGCCTGCATCCTGACGATATGATCGATGGTATTACGATCGACCACGGCATTCCTGTAGGGATCGTAAATACGGGCAACAAGTTCATGAAGTATGGTACCGAAGCGGGCAGGGTCAATACCTGCCGTAATCCTGTCGGGCTCACGCAGTCTGCATACATAGGAGTAATAAAACTTCATCCTGCAGTTCAGCCATGTGTTCACGGCACTTGGTGACAAAGCCGCTGCATCGCTACCGGAAAGATAGAGGCGGCCGAGGCACTCCACATCGGAGGCGGTTCGGGTGTGTTCTTCGGGAACACCAGGCCGCTGACTGAGGTTGATGAAAACGGAACGGAAGTGAGCCCTTATGTTCCTGCTGTACCTCAGTCTGAGCAGGAAACGGCTCATCTCACCCGTGCGCAGGCCTTCAGCTGAAGAGTTGTAAACGAATGAAATCCTCCGGGCACGGGTCAGCAGCCTGGCAAAGTAATAGGCATACACCGAATCATTATAGGCAGTTGTTGGCAACCCGAATGCCTCTCTCAGTGAATATGGTATATAGGATGACACATGTGAGGTACGGGGGAGAATACCCTCGTTTGCAGAAAGTATCACCAGGTTGTCGAAATCGAGGGCACGCGATTCCAGCAGTCCCATAACCTGAAGTCCCTTTAGCGGCTCACCCCTGAAAGGCACCTTAATCTCACGGAGTATACGGTCAGCAAGCCTTATAAAAAGATCACGCCGAACGGTTACCGCCCTGTCGGAAACAAATGGTTCGAGCCTGTTAAGTGCGCCGGCTGCATGAAAAAGAAATTCCGGGGTAAGCTTGTCCGCTGCCCGTATTTCTCCTTCCCCGTCTCCAGCCTCTCTTAAAGCAGACGCCACAGCCATTATCACTCCCTTCAGGTATGGCAGTATCGACTCCGTATCCTCTGCTATTGTGAAGAGGGAACCCAGGAAGGTATCCCGTGCAAAATACTCAGCCGGAACCATTGCCCTGTTGCCTTCTACAATGTCCTTATATGCCCCCGAAGCTTCTGCCCCGGCAATTCTGACGACCAGGGGATTTGTAAGCAGGGGCAGAACCTTCCGGTGGTCAATAAACCAGGCTATACCATGCTTCACGGGCCTGTCCTGAACATCAAGCAATGCCCTGAGCATGGAATAGACCACCGTCATGCTAAAGGGGTAACCCATGGTAATGTTAATGTCGCTAATGGAAGGAGGTATGGAGGTCATAACCGCGGGCAGCAGGTTCTCATCGGCCAGGATTACAGCCGTGCGGTGCAAATCCTGCTCTCCGGATGACAACCCGGACTCTGACAGAAGAAAGGGCAGCAACTTGGCCTGAGCCGTATCGGAAGGTATGTCGGTAATTGTAATGTGCTGTTTATCTGGTCTATCCCCGGCTCCACCCGGATCTTCAGGTTGCACCACTGACAGATCCTGACCATACATTTTTATATTTCTTTCCATGAAGACCACTGACCTGGGATCCTCAGCATAGTATGGTGATTTCTGGTAATCCCAGTAAAAGAATGCCCTCCCCTCCTTCCTGAGATAATTCATTAGCGCGGCCTCGCAGTTGTTGAGTGCGTTGAAACCTACAAAGTGGAAACTCTCGTATCTGGTCAGCATCACGGGAACCATGCCGGCGAGAGCCGATACAACATGCCGGAATATCATTCCCTCATAGGCCATACCCTTGTCTTTCAAAACATTGCGGAAAGATTCATACAATGGATAAAGCACCGACCATGTGAATTCAAAGTCGCGTTTCTGATCGCTATCACCACCCGATCTGAAGTTGTGTATGAACTGTCTTATTACCTCCATCTGCTCGGGTGTCAGTCCCCCGAACTGTTCATCAATACGGTGGAGATCGGAGATATTGGTAAAAATAGCACGGGCATCAACAAGGTGCTTGTCGATCTCATCGAAGTCGTTAAGCAGCATCTCACCCCAGAAATAGAAATTGTCGAAGCTCTCTTCCCTTTTTGAAATCCCGGTATAAATCCTGTACAGCTCAAGGACAAGCATCTCTGTTGGAGCTACCCTGAGGCTTGAGCAAGCGGTAAACAGATCATTGACAGTTATGGTTGCCGGTGCCCACAAAGGTTTTCCGGCCAGGGCTGACAGATGTTTCAGCATGAATATGCCAGCCCTGCGGTTGGGAAAGACCATGCATTGTCTTCCCAGCACCTCTCCATATCTTTCATGGACCTGTTTTGCAACCTGTTTAAGGAAGTATGTCATGATGCGCCTTTCTGAATATTATTTTCAGGGTTGAACAACCTGCCCTGCCAGGTATCTCTTTCCTCAAGCCGCCTTTCGAACAGATTCATTATCTCGTCGGAGCGTTTCATTCCCCAGCCCGGTGCTATTACCATCCGGGGCGGAGCCTCCCCGGTGAAACGCTCGACAATCATCGACGGGGTCAGAAGTTCAAGAAAATCAATGAAGAACTCCATATAATCATCGAAGGAGAACATGACAAAATTGCCGGGATTTTCCCTGTACTCAGCCTCCATGGGGGTATCTTTTATTATCTGCAACTGATGGAACTTGACGGTTGTAAGGGGGAGAGATGAAATCGCCGGCGCATAACCAAGAATTTGGGAGCGGGATTCACCCGGCAGACCCAGAATGAAATGAGCACCTGTATGAATTCCTGCTGCAGAAGTCATTTCTATTGCCCTGACCGATTCGCTGAAGGTATGCCCCCTGTTAATCCTCCTAAGAGTGTCATCATAACACGACTCCACTCCATATTCGACCTTAACATAACTCCTTGCTGCAATAACCTTGAGCAGGTCGAGCTTCTCTTCGTCAATGCAATCGGGTCGGGTGCCTATGACCAGTCCCTTAACCTCCGGAAAGGCCAGGGCTTCTGAATACAACCTTTCAAGCTGTTCAACAGGGGCATATGTGTTTGAATATGCCTGGAAATATGCGAGGTAACCGGTTGCCCTTCTGTATCTCTTCCTGTGAAAAGCAATTCCCTCCTCTATCTGTGCGGATATACTCTTACGGGG
>JAVEWX010000152.1:0-7053 GCA_034004335.1 Bacteroidales bacterium
GCCGATGCAGGTGGGGTTCCCCCTCCCTCTACCCTCGTTATCTTCTTTGTTGTCTTGTTTGCCATATTATTTCCTCCTGTCTTTGGTTGTAATAAACCATAAAAATAAGTATTTCCCGCAAAACCCGCTTCACTCAGGGAGAATAATTCAGCCGGCAAATCTCATTATCGCATGAGGGAGGTATTTATGTTGGCTGAATTGATTAAATTTGAATATGGCCCTGACAAACCATATTTTGAAGACAGAAAAACCACATCTTAAAGTTCTTTTCGTGGATGCAGGAACCGGCTTTTACAGGCTCGGACGGTATGAACTCGGCAAATTCTGGGGCCCCATTGATCTGGGAATTCATCTTGCCAAACAGTATGATAGCCTTAATATCGGAGCAGGCCTGCTTGCCGGAAGTATCTTTCCGGGGTCCAACAGGCTGTTCATCACAGGCTTCAGCCCCTGCTGGCATGGTTTCTACATATCCTCACTGGGTGGCGCAGCCCTTGTATTTGATAACCTGGGTATCAACATGCTTGCTATTGTAGGCAAGTCGGCAAATCCATCAATCCTCTATCTTAACAGGAACCATGGCGAGGAGATTGAGGTGGAAATCCGTCCCGCAAGAGTACGTGAAATCTGGGATGACGGGAATAGCGGTTTCTATGGCCTTATGCATCATACCCTTGAGCTGTTCGGTGAGCGTTATGAGAACGACCCCAGGGTTCTTGCTACCGGACCGGCGGCCCTCTTTACCGATTTCGGGGCAATCGGCTCAGCCCCCGTACGGAAAAAACAGATCACCCACGCCGATACATGGGCCGGAAGAGGAGGAATGGGAAGCAAGATGCTGCAGCAACATGGAATTGCCTCCGTAATATATGGAGGAACTTATGTCAACGAAGATTTCCGCGACCGTAACGTGGCTGATGGCTGGTTTCAGGACCACTACCAGAAAACACTGATAGCCAAAGACATGGAGGCCACAACAAAATACCGCTACGATCCGGTATTCAACACCGGCGGTACCTTCGGCGTTAACTATGCCACCGTCAGGGACTACATCATGGCCTTTAATTACCGGACAATCTACTGGGACGACAGTCAACGGCTCAACCTCCACGAGAAGTTCATCATCAACCACTACCTGAAACAATTTAATGAAGAGACGATCGCGACCAAACAGCAGAAAAACTGTGGCGAGCCCTGTGCAGCAGTATGCAAGAAGCTTAACGGTCAGTTCAAAAAAGATTACGAGCCATACCAGACCATGGGACCCCTGATAGGGGTTTTCGACCAGAGGGCCGCCGAAATGGTGAACCACAGAGCCGACAGCCTGGGGTTCGATGCCATCAGCGTTGGGGGAGTGCTTGCCTGGCTGATGGATTGCCTCGATGAAAAACTCCTTGATCCTGAGGATCTGGGTGTTAAGACACGTCCGGTTTTCGGCCCTGAAAACTTCAATATCGTAAATGATTCAATGCATAACGCAAACCTGGCCGTTGATCTTCTCAATGAGATGGCCAGGGAGGAAAGCCGCATAAACCTTAAGGAGGGAGCCCGCAAATTTGCGCGCAACCTCGCCCGCGAACGGAACAGACGCATAATGGATCTTTTTGTTCACATTGGATTCGCACGCCATGGATGGATGGTTCCCAACCAGTACTGGACACCCGGGGCACTGTCGCCAATGAGCATGATGGGTAAATATTACATGTACTATGGCAAGGACTTTGTCGAGCCGCGTGAACTGGGGAGACAAAATGCTAACAGGATGCTTAATGAACTGATAATCGACAATCTGGGTATCTGCCGGTTCCATCGTGCATGGGCCGAAGAACTGATGCCGGATATAGTTGAAAAACTATTCGGGGGAAAAGAGCTGTTCATGAAAAGCATCACGCTTACCGCAAGCCGTATTCATAGCCGGAACGCATCAATTTTCTGGGAATCGGAAAAAAGTATCGACTATGTTTACAGGTTCCTTAAGAAGAAACTGGATGAGGATAATAACAATGAATCCCTGAAAAAATGGGTGGATGCATTTGAAGATAACAAACAGGAGGCCGCACTTGCCTTCTGGTATGAAGTCCATAAGGGTGCTCACGAAAGACTAAGGGAGTTCTAGCCTCACCTGCTTAATCACTTGTCGGAAAGGAATAACATAAAACTGAGAAGAGATGAAAAGAATCGCCGCTGTTTCAATCGCGGTGCTGTTGCTGGGCACCGCCTGCGTATCACCGCCTGAAGAACCTGCACCCGCAGGAAAACTCTACATCATCGGCGGGGGAAGCCGTCCCGTTTCAATGCTTTACGAGATTGTCGAACTGTCGAAGGCAAAAGACAATGGCTACATGTTCGTACTCCCGATGGCAAATGCCAATCCCGACAGCACAATAGTATGGACCAGGGAAAACTTCAGCGTCACAGGACTCGACAGGATCACGGGTTATAATTTCAACAACAATGCTGAGATACCTGCCGGAATGCTTGATTCACTGCGCAACGCAAAGCTGATCTACATCCCCGGAGGGGTACAAACCCGTTTCATGAATGCCATCAGCAACACCCCCATTGCGGAAGCAATAATGGAAGCATACCATAACGGCGCTGTTATTGCGGGAACCAGCGCCGGTGCAGCTGTCATGAGCGCCAAAATGATCACGGGAGGCCAGCTCAAAAATCCCCACTCCGATGAGGGCTATACCACAATA
The DNA here is from genome assembly GCA_034004335.1 of Bacteroidales bacterium. GTDB lineage: Bacteria > Bacteroidota > Bacteroidia > Bacteroidales > VadinHA17 > SLNP01. Next base: position 2,703 of record JAVEWX010000152.1, read on the forward strand.
GAATCAGGTAATATTGAAACCGCTGCAGGACTCGGACTTATCCCTGATGTCATCGTTGACCAGCACTTCATAAGGCGGCAGAGGATGAACAGGCTAGTCTCCCTGGCCATTGAGAATCCCGGCGATCTATGTGCCGGAATAGATGAGTCAACGGCAATAATTATCGAGGGGGACATGGCAACGGTCACGGGACTGGGGCAGGTAGTGGTTATACGCAACAAAACGGGTGAAAGTACCGTCAATAACGGATTGCTTGGTTCCAAAGAGATGGAGATGAGTGTTTACCTGCCCGGCGATCAGTTCATTATCAGGTAGTTCTTCCGCGATTGCCTTTTTTGTTCTTGTCCCGGCCATGGTTGTGGGGCCTCTTTCCTCCCCTGCCTGCCGGCCTGCCTTGTTTCTGGCTGCTTTCGTTGGACTGAATCTCAGGCAGATCGGGGAGCGGGGCCCTGTAAACGGTACTGCCGATCAGTTTTTCAATGCGGTTCATCCTGAAGGCGTCCCCCTTTGTCACCAGGGTGATGGCCACACCGGTTGTTTCAGCCCTGGCCGTACGGCCAACACGGTGCACGTAGTCCTCAGCATCGGAAGGTACGTCGAAGTTGATAATCAGGTTAATGTCCTTTATGTCAATACCCCTGCTCAGCACATCGGTAGCCACAAGCACCCTGGTACGACGCGACCGGAACCTTATCAGCATCTCTTCCCTTTCCTTCTGTTCAAGGTCGGATGATATACCCTCTACCACATAATCCTTCGACCTGAGACCCCTGGCTATCTCCTGTACCTTCTTCCTGGTTGAACTGAAAATGAGGATGCTGTTGTAATCGGGCTTGTCTGCTATCAGACTTTTTACCAGGGGCATCTTCTGACTTTCCGACACCATGTATGCAGCCTGGATAACCCCTTCGGCAGGCTTGGCTATCTCGAGTGATATCTCTACCGGTTCCTTCATTATCCTCTTCGAGAGGGTACGTATGTTTGATGGCATGGTGGCACTGAACATCAGGGTCTGCCGTTTCTTCGGTATGTTTGAGATGATCTTCATTATGTCATCGTGAAACCCTATGTCGAGCATCCTGTCAGCCTCGTCAAGGATAAGTATCTCAATATGGCTGAAATCGACATATCCCTGGTTCAGATGAGATATAAGCCTTCCCGGGGTGGCCACTATAATCTCGGCTCCCTTGAGAAAAGCTGTCTTCTCCTGCTCCCAGTCAGAACCGTCGCCTCCCCCGTAAACAGCCAATGAAGTTATATTGAGCGTATAGGCAAATCCCTGTATCTGCTGGTCTATCTGTATGGCCAGTTCGCGTGTGGGGACAAGGATCAGGGTATGGGTTTGTACGGTATGCCTGCCATATATCGAGTCGAGCACCGGAAGAAGAAAGGCTGCCGTTTTGCCCGTGCCTGTCTGGGCGCAGGCAATGAGATCTTTCCCCTGAAGTATCACCGGGATAGCCTTCTCCTGAACCGGAGTTGCTTCCCTGAAGCCCATATAATAAACCGCATCAAGTACCTCAGGCTTAAGATTGAAATTGTCAAATATCATTTAATCAGTCTATTGCATTTTTTCGTAAATCGGGTGCAAGATACGAAGAAAAAGGGTGCAAGGTGCAAGGTGCAAGGTACAAGGTACAAGGTGCAGGGTGCAAGGTGCAGGGTTGCTGGTAAAGAATTAAAGGGCGTAGGAGGCGTAAAAGGCGTAGGAGGCGTAAAAGAGGTTACGAGCTTCGCACTCCGGCTGTGTACACCGAAGCTTCAGCGAAGGTGTAAGCTTGCCTGAGCAAGCGAAGGTGGGTTGCGTGTTGCCCGATTAGGGTTTTGAGTTTTATGGTAGTCCTGGTAGTCGGTCACCGGATACCGGATGCCGGATGCCGGATACCGGATGCCTGTCATTTCCCGTTCATTATCATTGCCTTCATGGCCTCCACCTCTGTCTTCAGAGAATTAAGTTCCTGCCTTAGCTCAGTGTTCTCCAGCCGCTGCAGTTCTATGTGGTGGTTTTGCGATTCTATCATCTGCTGCTGTTCCTGGATCCCTTTAATGAGCACCGGAACCAGTTTGTCATAGGAGATACTCCACAGGTCAGACTCTTCATCGAGAGGTTTTGAAACCACCTCCGGAATTATTCCATAGACATCCTGGGCAATAAGTCCTATTGCATCAGACCCTTCGACCGTGACAGAGATTAAACCATCTTTCAAGACTGAGTTGTGCTGGAAATATGATAACGGTTTAAGCAGCATTATTTCTTCGAGACCATAAATAATGGCCTTCTGATCTGTTTTGATCCTGCTGTCAGAATAGGTAGTCCATGCATACGCCCTGGCCTGACCGATACCAATTGTTGCATCGTTGGGTAACTCAAAAGCATACGTGGGGTTTATTACACTTTGCAGACCAACCCTGCCGTTTTTGAGAATTGTAATGGCATTAGACCTGGCATTATCTGCAGTTCCCTTTCCGATTACAAACAAAGGATCATCGTCATACCACCAAAAATTGGAAATATCATCATGATATTTAGTCGTATCATTCCATCTTCCTGCAGCCAGCATGGCAAAAGTATTTGCAATAGTATTTTGGCCAATAGCGGCAGAATGAGATCCGGAAGCTATGGAATAATTGCCTGCTACTGTTGAATATAGTCCGGAGGCTTTTGTACTACCCCCCATGGACGTAGCGCCTTCTCCAGAAGCTTCTGTATTATATCCTATTGCAGTGGAATAACGACCGGAGGCTGTGGTAACCCATCCCATAGAAGTGGAAAATTCCCCGGAACTCGTTGCCTGATATCCCATTGCAGTGGATATCCAATTTGTTGCTTTGGTCTCCCTTCCTATGGCAATGGAACTTTCTCCAGAAGCTTCATTTTTGTATCCCTGAGCCATAGAATATTGTCCAGAGGCCGTTGTTTCGAATCCCATGGTAGTTGAAAAGCGCCCAGAAGCAGTGGTATTTACTCCCATTGCTGTTGAGTTGGCCCCGGAAGCAGTGGTTAACAATCCCATTGCCGTTGAATTGATCCCGGAAGCCGTGGTAAGGCCTCCCATTGCAGTAGATACACTTCCAATAGCCCTGGTAAGAGAACCCATTGACGTGGATATGCTGCCCGAAGCGATGGTTGATGACCCCATTGCGGTTGAAGTATATCCCGAGGCTATGGATGTTTTCCCCATTGAAGTAGAATAATCATGAGAAGTAGTTGTCTTGTAACCTAATGCTGTAGAGAAATTGCCCCTCGATGTATCAGCAATTCCGATAGCAAAAGAACCTTTGCCCAATGCTAGTGAACCCTGACCGATAGCAACAGAGTAATCCCCCCTGGCATATGCAATACCCGTAGCTGCGCCTGCAGAGTCAACACCTGCACTACCAAATGCAAAACTTCGTAAGCCTTCAGCAATTGCGCCACGGCCAAATGCATAACTCTCCTCATTCCTTGCTTTAGCATCTTCTCCAAAAGCAAATGAGTTTATGCTGTCAGCAACAGCATTTTTCCCAATTGCTGTTGAATAATCACTCCTTGCTATTGCCTGGTAACCCAGTGCCTGTGAATATTTGCCTTTTGCTTTAGATTCATAACCGCTGGCAAATGAGTTTTCACCTACACTGTCGGGCTTTTCAATCAGTACCTTCCCTGTAAGAAATGCATTCTTCAACGGATACCAGAGTATCCTGTTCTCGGAAGGGTCAATTACTCCCATGGTATCGGGAGTAACATCAAAGAAACTCTTCCCCGTGGCTTTATATCCCTCAAATCCTCCTATGGCAAAACCTCCCTTTACCGCCTTGCCCAGTGATTCATCGATGTATATCCTCACACTGTCATTGGTAACCCTCAGGTATTCCTGTCCCGGCACTTTACTCTCGTCAAAACCGCCTATCGCAAAGCCCCCCTTAACCGCCTTGGTGCCATCTTTGTCGATGTACATCCTTATGCTGTCATTGGTGATACGAAGGTACTCCTGATCTGTGGCCTTGCTCATATCAAAACCGCCTATGGCAAAGCCCCCCTTCACCGCCTTGTTAAGCGGATCATCATATATGTAAACCCTGACCGAGTCCTTGTTGACAACCATCAGATCGAGCGTGTCGGCCTTCGACTCATCGAAAGTGCCTATGGCAAAGCCTCCCTTCACCGCCTTGCTGCTGCCATCACCCACGTATATTCTAACGCCTTCGTTGTACACGGCAAATACCGTCTGTCCGTTCCTGTTTTTTACCTCGAACAGCGCCTCGTCCATGCCTGTGGCAGCGCCTGCCACCTCCAGCTTCTTCAGCGTCCCGGTTATGTCGCCTGCCGTCATCGAATAGGGTACGCTCCACAGTCGTGATGCCCCCAGGG
>JAVEWX010000014.1:0-34006 GCA_034004335.1 Bacteroidales bacterium
AGAAAAAAGAGGGTCGGAACACCCTCTTTTTTTGTTCGTTTTGGCCTGTCATCTTCCGGCCGGTGGGAGTCCCTTAATCACCCAGGCCATATTCTCACCAAGGGTACGCATTGTTCTGATGCCCTCCTCATCGTTAATCACATCGCCCTTTTCACGACCAATGCCGATATTCCAGTATGATGATCCCGGCACTATCATTTCATTGATCAGGAAGAAATGGTTGATGGAGTCGAACGTGTGAATGGCACCTGCACGCCTTACTGCCACCACTGCTGCCCCCACCTTTCGTCTGTAGATGTTGCCTGCCGCCCTGCCGGCATAACCGGCAACATCGATGAGCGCCTTGACCTCGGGAGTAACATCGGAAAAGTAGACAGGTGAGCCGATGATAATTCCGTCGGCCTTCATCATCCTTCCGATAAGATCATTCAGAACATCGTTTTCGCGATGGCAGAATCCATCCTTTTTCTTTTTGCATAACATGCAGGCGTCACAGCCATTGACATCAGCGCCTCCCAGCTGGTAGAATTCAGTACTTATTCCCGCACCGGAAAGAGTACCGAGTACCTCCCTGACGAGTATTGCAGTGTTCCCATCCTTACGTGGACTGCCGTTAATGCCTATAACTCTCACCTCCTCCATTCGCATACAACTTAATTTCTCTTATCCTGTCCTCCCGCATCCGGCCCGCAACCCGCAACCCGCAACTCAGAACACGAAACCCTGAACCATCAACCCCTTCTACGCCTTCTACGTCTTCTACGTCTTCTACGTCTTCTACGTCTCTTACGTCATTACGTCATTACGTAATTACGTCATTATTAAGACTGTCATCCTCCCATGCCTTTGCATTAAAGTACAGGATGAAGCCGAAAATAGGTAAGACTGGCATTACAAGGGCATTGAGAGCTGATGAGAATATGATGTAAATCGGATTTTTGGCCATGTCGATGAGATGAGCGGCCTCCTCAGGGTTAGACATGGTTTTAAGGAACGACCCGGCGAAAGGTATCAGAGAGAGGCCTGATATGACAAGGGAGATAATAAGGATTATCACCAATACGACTGCGGTCCATCCCAGGTTACTGCCGAAATGACGGTGCATCAGCTTGAAACTCCTTGCAATTGCGTTAGTTATATTGTTGCCTTCTGCCATCAGAAGGGGCATGAAGAAGGCGGCCAGCGCAGTAAGCCAGATAGCCGAAAAGATAACCCCGATAATCAGGGCAAGTATTCCGGCTACAACCGCAATAGCTGCTACAGGCACGAACAATATCATAATGATCGTGAAAGTAAGGAAATATACAAATGATCGTCCAAACATCTTTACATAGTCATAGCTTCCATGAGAACCGTTGAGTATATAGAGGCTGATGTAGGATAAGGACAAAAGGCTTACGAGCATTGCAGGTACCGAAGACAGAGCAATTTCCCTCATTACTGTCTTCCATGCCTCCATGTCCTGGCTGGATGCCGCCTCGATCATTTTTTCCGTGTCGATGTTTATTGACAGGAATGTTACGATGGTTGTGAAAAGGAAGGAGATGATGAACAGTGGAGCGAAGTTGGTTTTGTAGAATGTCCATAACGACTCCATGGCACTGTCGAGGGTGTGCTTCCTGTATAGTACGTGATCTTTATAAGAGTTCATGTTGTGAGTTTTATATTATACAAAGATAAGGATATAAATTATCAATTGGCAAGGGTCATCCAAGGATCTCGAGTATCTGGTTAATATCCATATCCTTAAGCGGATTGTTGCTGTTTATGAATGTGTCGGCAAGTTTTGATTTTCTTTCCTGGAGCCTGATGATCTTTTCCTCGATTGTCTCTGCACAGATATACCTGAAGACGAATACATTTTTCTTTTGTCCTATCCTGTGAGCCCTGTTGAGAGCCTGCATCTCGGCTGCCGGGTTCCACCAGGGGTCAAGTATGAATACATAATCGGCTGCGGTAAGGTTGAGCCCTACACCCCCTGCCTTCAGGGATATAAGGAAAACCCTGCAGGAGTCATCGTTCTGGAACTCCCGTACTACCTCCTCCCTGTTTATTGTGGAGCCGGTGAGCATTGCAAAGCCTATTCTTTCCATTGTAAGAGCCTCGGCATACAGGTTCAGATGCTTGACAAAAGAGCTGAATAGAAGGATTTTATGTCCTTCTTGAGTAACGCTTTTAATGTCATGAAGTGCAATGTCAAATTTCCCGGACCCTTCAGCATACCCGTCAGTGGTCAAAACAGGGTGGTTCGCAATCTGCCTGAGCCTCATGAGTCCCTGGAGGACTAAAATAGCCTGGTTTTCCTCCCTGCCCGGTTCAAGAGTTCCCATTATGCTGTTTCTTATTGCCGACTTTTCCCTTTCGTAGAGGGATGCCTGCTCTTCCGTCATATCACAGTAGACCAGCTGCTCCCAGACAGGCGGGAGGTCTCCTGCCACCATCTCCTTGGTTCTTCTCAGGATGAAGGGTTTAATGATAGCCTTTAGTTTCTCCTCCTTCCGGTTATCGGGCATCTTCTCGATGGGTTTGGTAAATTCATTCCTGAAGTACAGAAGGCTTCCGAGGAGACCCGGATTAACGAAATTCATCTGTGTCCATAAATCAGTCAGGGAATTTTCAACCGGAGTACCTGTAAGAACCATTCTGTGCTCACCCTTCAGCCTTGAGACAGCCCTGTAGACTGCCGACCCGGGATTCTTGATTACCTGGCTTTCATCAAGGATGATATAATGAAAACCATATTCCGACATGATGTCAATATCCTGTCTTACGGTATGATAGCTTGAAAGGATAATGTCGTAATTTCCAAAATATGAATTTGACTTTCTTCTGGCAGTACCCTTGTATGTATATATCTTCAATGCCGGAGTATACATCCTGATTTCATTTTCCCAGTTGTGCAGCAATGATGCCGGTACGATGATAAGACTTGTAAGCCTCCTGGAGCCATGGCTGAACAGGTCGGCCAGCGAGTCTGTTACCGGGTTATTACCTGTCTCAGCAACCGGGGAGAGAAGGTTGTGATGTCTGGTTTTTTCCTTATTGTGGAGCAATACGGCCAGGACCTGTATTGTTTTCCCCAGTCCCATGTCATCTGCCAGGCATCCTCCCAGTTTATTGGCCTGCAGAAAGAGTATCCACCTGAATCCTTCAACCTGGTAGGGTCTCATCTCGGCATGCAGTCCCTCAGGCAGGTCAGCCTGGGGCAGCCTGTCAGGCATTATCAGTTTTTCAAGACTATGTAAGCTTCCCGGCTGGTCAGCACCCAGGGCTTCATTGATAACGGGGAAGTGTTGTTTGTGTATCTTGAGGCTGTCATTCTCAAGTTTTCCCAGTCCGAATACATCGCGGTACAGGGTAAACCAGGCCTCAGGCAGAACGGCAACCTTGCCATCGGGCAAAACATATTCACGGATCCCTTCCATGATATTCTTCCTGAACCGTGTAAATGGGATTGAAAAGTCGCTGATGATGACGTCAGCCTTCAGATCAAACCAGTCATCCACCATGGTATACCCCGATTTAAGGTCGATCCTGCCCAGATGGAATGGACGACCGAGGTTGCCCTGCCTTATTTCAAAACCTGCTCTGACCAGATCATCATAACTCCGGTTCAGGGCTTCAATAAGTGAGAACATATCTTCTCCCTGTGATCCGTTGACTCTGAATGGTACAAAATGAATATTATCATCTGAAAAGAAACCCTGATCCTCGAGTATCAGCCTGCAGTTTTCTTCCCAGGCAGGGTCACGAAAATGGCGGGTAAATACAAAGTTACCATCCCTGTTCTCGAAAAGGGTGAAGGAGCTTCTCGGGTCATCTTCAAACACCGTTGTTCCTGAATATCCGTAAGAGAGAATGAGTGCCGGGGTTCCCCTGATTGTCGATTCCACCAGTAGCCATGGCCTTTTCTCAGGCACACCGGTCAATACCTGAAAACCTGTTGCCTCAAACCTGAAACTGGTAACAGCGTTGAGCACAAAGGAGCGGAAATACTTCTCTTCGGTAGCCGGAGGTATCATAAGGTGATCCTTTGCAAGGAAGGGCTTTAGCTTGACTCCGTCGAGCGCCTTGATAAATATTATCCTGTTGCCGTTCCTGATGACGCAGGGCGAGTTAACCAGGATATCAGTTCCTGAGTTGTACAGTAATATCTCGCTACCATCGTTAATTACCGATAGCGAATACCTGGTTCCCTCCGGAGTACGGGAAAACCGGAAAATCCCTTCCGCAGTTCCGTGGCAGAAAGTCAGGACATCGTCACTGTGATAATTTGTGCTTTTGAGCCTCTGGTGAAGAAGCGGTATTCCCTCTTCCCGCATTATTGAAAGAGCCTTGAATATCCTTGTCTCAATATATGGTCTGATGACGGTGTTAAAATTCTCGGGGGTGAGGCTTTCAAGGAATTTCTTGATATTGGGTTCCCTGGAGAATAACATGTGAAGGTTCTTTTCAGAGTAGTCATTGATGAGTTTGACAACCTCCCGCTCATCGGGGGTCAGCGTCCCCAGGATGTCCGAACCGGGGTAGGGTGATAGTGATTCCCTGACAGTGCAGAACCTTCTTCCGGGCTCCTGTTCATAAGTGTAGGGTACCAAAATCACTCCCCAGGTCCGGTGGTGAGTCAGCACCACCACAAACCCCGAATCTCTTTGCCCCTGATTAACCTCCCCAAACATCTCCAGGAAATAATCTGTAATAATGGTTAATGTGGTTCTATTTTCAAAGATATCGGCAGGGAATTTTAGCAATATTGACATTTTCTGGTCAAAAAGTCATGATTGTTCCTCCCCTGTCTTAAATTAAGGTATGGGAACTGACTGCAACAGGGGAAGAATTTTCTTGCTACATTTACGCTTTATTATCACGAAACGGATCTTATCAGAAACCAAAAGAAATTACAGGATGCGCGGAACTATTACAGCATTATCTATATTCTTCCTGCTGAACCTGGCAATCTATCCGCAGAGGACGGAACTCAGCCAGGGGTGGAAGGCAAAGCGGGTATCTGAAACGGAATTGTCGGGAGAGGAACTGACAATCAACTTCTTTCCTGATTCATCATGGATCAGCGCCGCTGTACCCGGAACGGTGCTCACAATGCTTCTTGACAACGGGCTCATTCCCGATCCGTTTATTGGGATGAACAATGCGCTCATACCCGATATTTCTGAGGTTGGTCCCGATTATTACACCTACTGGTTTCATAATGTCTTTTTTACACAGGATTTTCCTGCCGATCAGCAGGTATGGCTTGAATTCAGGGGTGTTAACTACGCCTGTGACATCTACCTCAATGGTCACAGGCTAACATCCCGACGACACGAGGGTATGTTCCTGCGCCAAAGGTATAATGTGACCCGTTACATAACCCAGGGAGCAAATAACAGGCTGGCAGTAGCCGTCTATCCTCCCGATCTGGCAGGTATTCCAAATGGCGGCCAGGGTGGTGATGGCACCATAGCAAGAAATGTTACCATGCAGTTCACTGCGGGATGGGACTGGACAGAACCGGTGGCCGACCGGAACACCGGAATATGGGACAAGGTATTCATAGAGATTACCGGCCCGGTCGATATCTTTAATCCCCGGGTAACTACCAGGTTGAAGGGGGTACGCACACCCGGAGAGATACAGGATCCGGCCATGATAACCTTCTCCGCCGAACTGCATAACTCTTCCGGTTCAACTGTTGTCGGAGAACTTGGTGCCCAGCTGGCCAACCTTACCGGCAAAACCAAAGTTAAGATACCGCCGGGCGAAACCGTAACAGTATCCCTGAAGCCTCTGAAGATGAAACAACCACGACTCTGGTGGCCCAATGGAACAGGATCGAGTACAATGTATACCGCCAGGCTCTACTTTCAGACGGGTAAGGATAAGGTGAGTGATATTGAACAGGTAAGGTTCGGTATCAGGGAGCTCTCAACTGAGTTTGACGAGAAGACAGGAGCCAGGGTCTTCTATGTCAATGGACAGAAGATCTTTATTAAGGGCGGAAACTGGATAGCCTCGGATGCCATGCTCCGGTTGTCGGAACAGAGGTATGCCGATGAGATCAGCATGATTGCTGCCATGAACATGAATATGTTGAGGGTATGGGGAGGTTCGATCACTGAAAGGCCGGAATTCTACAAGGCATGCGATGATAATGGGATAATGGTGTGGCAGGACCTATGGATAACCGGCGACTGCAACGGCCGGTGGACCGACCCTAAAAAATCCGACAATCGTGAAGGACGTCGCGAATATCCCGACAACCACGACCTTTTCATAAAATCGGTGGCCGACCAGGTGAAGATGCTGCGCAACCACCCTTCACTGGTCTTATGGTGCGGAGGTAACGAGTTTCCTCCCCCTCCGGGTATTGACAGCTATCTGAGAGATAGTCTGTTCCCATCGCTTGATCCGGAAAGGCTCTACCTGAGCGAGTCAACAGGATCCCAACTGATGAAGAACCCCTATGGGGGTACCGGCGACGGTCCATATAATCTTATGAAACCCTCCTGGTTCTTCACCTACAAATCATTTCCCTTCAATGCTGAGATAGGATCGGTTGGACTGCCCGTGGAAGAGACACTGCGCAAGATTCTGACCCCCGGTGCCCTTACCATCCCGGATGAGAATAACCTGGATCCCGAATGGCGGTTCCATAAGTATCTGCCTTACAAGGATTTCCCTGCACGTTATGGTCCGGTTAAGGATTTCAGCGATTTTGTGATGAAGGCCCAGATGGTGAATTATGAGCAGTATCGTGCCATGCAGGAGGGTCAGAATGCAAAAATGTGGGAATGGTACACAGGGATGCTGGTATGGAAGACGCAGAATCCATGGACCTCGCTGAGGGGGCAGTTCTATGACACATGGTTTGAACCAAATGCGGGGTATTACGGATATATGCATGCCGCAAAGCCATTTCATGCTCAGGTTAACCTCGATGACACAACACTCTGTGTGGTGAATGCCACCCCGAGGGAAAGGAGGGAGACCTTTGTAAGGTATTCCGTGCATGATCTTTCCGGCAGGATTGTCTCATCATTCGACACGACAATGCTGGTTGCTCCCGCAAGTGTAAACAGGATTCGGAAGATTGAATTGCCCGCCGGCAAAAGCGTTGTCTTCGTGAAGCTGCTGATGGAGAACAGGGTCTCGGGTGAGGTCATCGATGAGAATGTATACTGGATGGCCGCCGGAGGAGCAGATTATTCCGCACTGGAAGATCTGGGTGAGACTGACCTGAATGTAGAGATTTTCAGGGTTTCGGGAACAGTGATCGATATCAACATTACCAACAGGGGTAAATTGCCGGCTGTTTTCGTGCGATTCAGGATTAACAACGTGGTAACCGACGAAGTACTGGCTCCGGTCTTTTTCGAGGATAATTACATAACCCTGATGCCCGGCGAGAAGAGATTCGTCAGGGCAGACTTGTCGGTTATTCCGTCAGATATCAGGGAGATGCCTCTTGTCCTGCACTGGAAAGGATTCAATATACCTGAAAAGTCGAGGACTTTCTGACAGTGGGGATGCTCAGCTTCTGAATTCCCCGAAAACCGGGACGCTGTTAAGTTTCTTGATCACAGCACTGTAGATTAGTGCAGTGATGAATGAGAACATGGCATAGACCAATGCCGGCTTTATCATGTTGTGGTTGTGAAGAATGGTATTCCCGACAAGAAATGCCAGGGTGGTATTCTGCATCGATACTTCAATGCCGATGGTAAAGGAGGTCCGGTATCCCAGACCGGGCAGCCTGCCGCTGAAGAAACCCATAATGAAACCCAGAAGGTTCATTATCAGAAGCACAGGCAGAAGGTGAAATATCTCTTGCATGGTAATGCCCGAGCCTCCCTCTTTTTCTCCGGCAAACAGCATGACTAAAAGTATAAGGGCAAACAATATCGAGAATATTACTTTGAGAGGCTGCTCTACCCTTGAAGCTAACACCGGTTTCCACGATCGGATCAGAACACCTGAGGCTGCCGGCAGAATCGTGACTGTGAATATCTTTATTAAAGTGTCGACAATGGGCAGATGAATCTCTGTTGTTGATCCGAAGAAGGCAAGGAGTCCCAGGTTAACGATGAGGGGGATCGTAATGAGAGTAATGAGGCTGTTTATGGCTGTCAGCGAAATAGCCAGTGCAACTTCCCCTCTGAACAGGTATGTAAGAAATCCGGAGGTGGTGCCTCCCGGGCAGGCGGCGAGGATAATAATGCCTGCCTGGAATGCCGGGGGCAGTCCTGATAAAAACGCAATGGCAAATGCCAGCAGCGGCAGGCCTATCATCTGCGAGGAGAGGCCTGTTATCATTGCACGGGGATTAACAATGATATTTTTGAAACTACCTGCCGGAGTTGACAATCCGATGCCGAACATTATGAATGCCAACACCACGCTTACCAGGATGTCGATGTTTAATCCCATACTGTTTGAAGAAGTTCCAAGATAGCAATAAAATACCAACAAATGCTATAAACGATGAACCGGGATTGTTTACCAACATTAACAGGTTGCCGTTCTCTGGTTAGAGATTATTACAGAGTTACGGATGCGAATTAAAATTAATGACATTTATGCCGAGTCAGGCTTGTTAACGCAGGGAGGCTTTTGTAAATATATGATCGGGGATCTGCTGGTTGAATTTCACCGATGTGATCCTGAATTCGGTTCCTTCTCCCTGTTTGAGCACATCTTTGTACACGACCTTCATGGGGAACCACCGTCCGTCGATGCTGATGACTTCAGATAGCGTAGTTCGCTTAAGAAGCTGGCCGCTGCGGGCGTAGAGTTCTTCCCGCAGGGGAACGTATCTTTCCCTGTCTATCCACATCTTCCTCCTGTAGTAGGCCGCGTCGGTTACTTTCGCCGTAAGTTCCAGCACCCACGTGCGCCTTTCGTCGACAACCTCCTCTCCCGCAATCTCTGCATTATAAACTTCAGTCATCTTGCGGTCATCCATCATATCCTCGTACGACAGGTCCGATCCCATCACGGACTGCCGGAGCATGTGACCGGAAATCTGTATTACCCTGTCGGTTGATGGTGAGTATATCCATAGCTGGTTCTCCAGTTTCAGCATTTTGGTGCCTTGCTCACGGGCAGGGGAGAGGTACTCAGTAAAAGCCTGTTTATCCCCCACGGCATAGGTTCGCGAGGTGATTGTCCTGCTGCTCCTGACCCCGTATATCGTCATCGACGACTCGAATATCCGGTTATCCGATGACAGATTTCTTTCAACCCTGTTGATTATATCTTCCGCATTCTGGGCCATGAGCCCTGTAACCAGCAGGCAGGCTGCAATACTTATTAGTGTACGTTTCATGGTTCCTTGTTATTATGCTTCCAGCTCTTTGAAGAGCGAGGATGTTTGTCGTTTATATATTCCTATTCCCGAGAGCATTGTGCCGATGACGGTCGACAACAATCCGGGTATGAAGCCAATCCAGTAATCGGCAGGCGTTATTCTTGCCCTTATCCTGTCGGGCAGAAGCATCGCCGCATTGTCCATAATTCCAGAGATGCCTATTCCATATTTCTGAAGCAGCCATGCAAAGAACAGACCAATTGCAGTTCCTGTAATTGAACCGATTATACCTATCATTACCGACTCATATATCAGGGTACGGTAAATATGGCCCTTTTCCTCCCCTATGGCCAGTCTGAGTCCCACCTCGCCGTAGCGTCGAAGACCACCCAGCAGTCCGGCGTTCCACAGCACCAGTGCCATGGCGAATACAAAAACGGCAGAAATGTACCACGACCAGGCCCCCATGAATCCCACATACTGACCCATTGTTCCCTGTTGCCCCAGGCTCCTTATCACCGGTGTGTAGTCATCACCTGCTCCTTCAGCCGAAGCATTGAAGGCCTCTGCAATTTCCTTCGCGAGGTTGTTGTCATAGAAGCCATCACCGAAAAAGCCCAGGATTTCACCGGCAGCATCTTCCATGTCGAGTGCCATACGGACATCTTCTATATCGGCGATTATCAGTCCTCTGTCAAGGGCTTCCTGTCCGGTCGATACTGTGCCCGAGATGATGAAGTTGTACATGGTCATGCTTCCGTGCATGGTCGATCCCATGAAGGTCACGGGATCACCGGGATTGACTCCCAACTTTACTGAAAAGGGTTCGCTGAGCAGCGCTTCACCCGGTTCTGAGGGCAACGAACCTCGGACAAGGGAGTTGATTATGTTCAGTCTTCCGGGTTCCGGCGTGCCTTCAGACAGCAGATCTGCTCCTATGCCTGCGGCAGGACCCTGAGCACGGGTCTCACCGTTCTCGTCGGGAGCATCAATGAGTCCTCCGAACTGAATACGTGGCGACCATGTCATGACGGGGTAGCGCTCCTTAAGTTCCTGTGTCAGCTCTTCCGTGCCGGCAAGGGCAAGATCGTTGGGTATCTGTTGCATCTCCTCTGCATATCCCCGTGTCATGACCTTGAGATGGCCGTACGAGAAGCGGGCGCTCAACTCAAGGGTGTCACCCATGAAACCGGTTATATAGGCATGCATCAGCACCGTAAGCATAACGCCTATGGTTACCACCAGCACCGGCAGCAGGCTGCGGCTCTTATCCCTGAGCAAACCTGTCAGCAGAAACTTTATCATTGTATTTTTCCTCTTAAAGCGTCAGTTGGATTCATTTTTGCTATTCTCCTGGACGGCCAGTAACTTACAATTGTTGTTACTATCAGTACCAGAAGTGTGGTGCCGGTTACGAGTCCGACACTGTACACCGGGTAAAGGGTTTGTGCTATGGCCATGCCGAATTCGCTTGTGTCGATGGGCATCGTCCATCCTGCCTTTGCCTGCCATAGGAGGAACGGCAACCCGTATGCTGCAGCCAGGAGAGCTGCAAGCACGGCATTCATTGCTCCTTCCACAGTGAATAATCCTACTACCTGCCTGCGGGTATAGCCAAGTGCCACATAGGTGCCAATCTCCCTTTGCCTTCTGAAAATGGACAGCACCTGGGTATCAAAGATGGCAAGCATGGCCAGCAGCATCAGTATTCCATACATGACAGATGTTCCCCCGCTTTTCACCTTAATTAGATCGTCAACCTGCTTTGTAAGGTCGGCTTTTGTTTTGAGCACCCATCCTTCTATTGCGGGGCGTTCCTTTTCACTGTCGCGGAAAGAGAAGAGGGTTGCCTCACCCAGCATGCCGGTCATCTCACGCAGTGTCTCAAGGGGCAGGTATATCTGGCCGGCATCGACAGAAGGCACAGACACATTAAAAATATCAACGATCAGTATCTCTGCGGCATCGAAGGTTCCCCTGGTATCGCGCCACTGCACAACTACCCTGTCGCCCTTGTTCATTTTCAGACTTTTAGCCATGAGTGTTCCTATTACAGCCGGTATGGCGTCACTCATCACCGTATCGAGTTTTGATGCAGGCAGCATGAAAAGTGTCTGCCCGGGATTTATTCCCCTGAGTGTGGCTGGTTGCAACCTCCCCTGGGGGTAGACAGATCCTTGCACAATAAGGTACGGTTCCATGTTGCCGGAAGATATCTCTTCCATGAATTCCTGGGGTACCGGGGCATGACTTTCGGCAAAAGTAAACGGATCGAACGGATCGAATTCATGATGCCAGTACTGCCCTCCGGCAATCTCCCATGCAGTCATGTCGTTTTTAGCCTGGAGGTCCCAACCTGCCAGTACGCCCTTTATCCAGATAATTACCACAAAGGAAAAGGAGAGTACCAGAACGTTAAGCCATGTTCGCAATCCGGCCCCGATAAGGTTACGGTATGCAAGTTTGATAGCCAGTTTCATATCCCTCATATTTTAATTGCCTGTTATCTCATTCTTCTCTATCCTGCCATCTGCAAGAAAGATTTTCCTGCGCAGGTAACTTATTACCTTCTCGTCATGTGTGGCAAACAGGAAGGTCGTTCGGAATTCCCTGTTCAGGTCGACCATTGTTTTGAGAATGTTATGTGAATTTGCGGCATCGAGATTGGCTGTCGGTTCATCGGCCAGAACCAGAGAAGGCTTCTTGACCATGGCCCTGGCTATTGCCACTCTTTGCGATTCTCCTCCCGACAACTGGGGTGGTTTTGACCTGACTTTGTCAGTCAGGCCAACCCACTCGAGGGCTTCCATTACCATCTTCCTGCGTTCCGTTGCAGAATAATTGAGCAGGAGGAGGGGAAATTCCACATTCTCAAAGACGGAGTGTACTGCAAGCAGGTTGTAGCTCTGGAAGATGAATCCAAGGCTTTTTCTTCGCAGCATGGCTGCCTCCCTGGCGCTCAGGCGGCTCACTTTGTGTTCCATTACCGTCACCTCACCCTCCGTGGGTACATCGAGCGAGCCGGCAATGTTGAGGACAGTGGTTTTACCTGAACCACTGGGGCCCACGAGTCCGGCAAATTCACCCCTGTCGAGGGAAAGGCTAATACCATTCAGTGCCGTGAACTGGCCCTTGCCCATGGGGAACCTCTTGACGAGATTTTCAATACTTATGACAGGCGATTTTTCCATTGTAATTATGTAATGTTAGTGATTATAAACAAACATCAGTTGTATTCCTTTTCCGGCGAAGATATTCTGATTTCCCTGCTGTGCCGGCAGGCTGAAACTCTCCGGATTCAGCCAGGCCATCAGGTAAAGTGTTACATTATCGTACTGTCTGTGCCAGTTTACAAAGCTGTAGATGTTTTCATTTTTCCAGTCACAATAAAGGATTGTGCTCAGATTGTCGAATAGTCCTAACGGGTATCGGGCTGTCACAACGGTGAAAAAACTGGCATCTCTGACAGCAGGCCTTACATCAAAGACAGATAGCAGCAACTGTTCACATGCAACATAAAGTCCGCTGCCGATGCTGAAAGTATAGTCGATACCGGTATTCAGCACTGCCTGATTTCTGAGGATTCCGATATCTCCATGCCTGTGGGTCCATGATCCTTCCACCCACAGGCCTGCCTTAAGGTCCCATTTGGCATCAAACCCTAACTTATTTTCGGGTATTTTCTCAATTGGATCTGCAACTCCTGGGAGTTTCCTGCTGTCGGCGGCACGATGGTGATATGACATGGCCGCTTCACCTCCGGGCAGAGGCACCTGCAGTCGGCCTCCGAATTCAGGGATATTCCTGTTTGATGGGATTATGTCCCAGCCCCTGGTCGAGCCGTTACCGTAAAGTCCCCATAACCAGACGTTTGCGTTGTTAAGGAAGTAATATCTGGCAAGGATGCCCCACACTCCGTCAGTAAGTTGAAGGGGGTCACGCGGGTCTATCTGGTCGAACCACATCAGCGGCCTGAGCATGGCCGCAGATCCGAAGTTAAGCTTCTGCAGACCTGCGCGTACCTCGAACCTGTCGGTTGAATACCTTGCCCATGCCCTGTAGGGCTTCAGTTTCCCTGAAGCTGATATTGTGTCGAATGGCCTGGTTCCAGCGGTGCCATAAAGGTTACACGACAGCTCTGCATCGAGAGTATGCCCGTTCTCAAGAGTGCGGGACAGGTTGACCTGGGGGATATACCGCACTCCGCCCCACAGTGGAAGATCGCTGCCGCTGCTAAAATTAAGCCATGTTGACAGCTGTCCTCCGGGACGAAAACCATCCTGTGCTTCAACCGAAAGTTGCAGTGATGCCGTTAAAGAGGCAACAACGAGGAGATACTGTGTCCGTTTATTTATCATCGTTGTGAGGAGCTATGCCCCAGGTAAAGAATTTGGCCACCTCCATTACGAGCTCCTGCGGCTTGTCGTATATTTTCAGCAGCTTTTCGTCAGTGAACATCGGAGTCAGATACTGGGTAAGGTGGAGTAAGAATTCAGGTCTGAAGTCTTTCCTGAATATTCCTTTTTCCTGGGCCTCCCTGAAGGAATCCGTTATTCCCGACCATGCTTCACTTGTCACCTTTTCTACAAATTCCTTCATGCCGGGTTCACGGCTGTTGTAGAAATCCATGATGAATTCAAGGCTTATTTCGTTGGTGCTTTCCAGTTTAAGGAGCAGTATCCTGTTAAGCTTCTCGGTGGGTGAAGTGTCAGCGCTCATTATATCGCGGAACTTTTCAATCCCCTCATCGACAACCTGCCGGTATATTTTCCGGGCCAGGTCGGTCTTGTTCCTGAAGAAACGATAGAAGGTCATCTTGCTAACCCCTGCCTCAAGGCATACCTCTTCCACTGACACCCTTCTGAAACCATGTTTCCAGAAAAGCCTCCTGCCTGTTTCCAGGAGAACTGCGCATTTGGGATTATCGCAGATATTGTCCATTGTTGCGTCAGTCAGAATAGTAAAGATAATACGAAAAAAGTAATATAATACAAAAAACGTAAAATAATTGCAAAATATTTATCAACAACGGGGTTTAGGGTTACTCCCTTCGGTCGTGAGCTCGCCCCGACAAGTCGGGGCTCGGTTCAGGGTACAGGGTACAGGGTTCAGGGTTCAGGGTTCAGGGTTCAAGGTTCAGGGTTCAAGGTTCAAGGGCATAAAGGGCATAAAAGGCATAAAAGGCATAAAAGGCGTAAAAGGCGTAAAAGGCGTAGAAGGCGTAGGGAGCGCGGAAGGGGTTACGGGTTCCGTATTAACCGGCGATTACTGGTACCTGGTACCTGATACCCGATACTTTCTTCAATGCTCGAAGCTCTATGACAGGGCGAAGCCCGTAAAGACCGGACGCCGGTTGACTTACTCCATGTGCAATTCCTGCATTCACACCAGCATCGAAAGGTCGAGAAGCACCGGTCTGTGGTCGGTTTCCAGTTGCTGGTATAGTCCTGTATCTTTTGCGAACATAAACATTTCGCTTCTGACTGACACGCCGGTGTATTTCCTCATGAGCCTGAACATCGGGTCTGAATCCTGGGCATAGAACATTATGAGAGTATATCCCGAGCCCCTGTTCTCGTTGTTAACATGTCTGAAAAGGGTATCGAGGGCTTCCGGGCATCGGTCGTGGCCATACAATACCAGGGAGAGAAGCCTGAGAGGTTCATTCATGTTTATAGGGTGTGGCGTCTTCATAAATGGTGAGAGGAATCTCAGAAGGCGGATTGCCATTTTAATGCCAGGGGTAAGCTTCAACACCTGGTAGCTCTTGTAGGTGTGCTCATCCCAAACGGCGGTTACGGCCCTGATCATCCCTTCCTCCCTGGCAACCAGGAAATTATCGAGAGAGAGGCCATCAATATTGCCGATGATATTCCTGAAACTCTCTTCAGTTATTACGGGTGCTATTTTGAAACCGGAAGCATATCCGGCGTAGAGTGAGATCAACTCAGGAATGTCATTCTCTGTCGGTTTACTGATGACAAAACGGCTGTTCAGTCTCATCTTCCATAATGGCAGGATATTGAAGATCCTGTTCATTCCAAGACAGTGTGATTCAGGGATGCCTCCTTTACCTGTGGTGAAGACCAGTGAACTCCTGTTATCCTTGAGGAAGTTGGCGATGATCATATCGGCGTCGGATTCCCTGATGTGGTTGATGGCGCTTTCAATAAGCCGGTAGGCCATCATACTTCGCCTTGACTCCTCTGCAACCCTCAGATCGAGCATGTATCCCGATTTGTACTCCCTGCCCAGAATTGTCAGACGGCACCGGATCACTCCTACCAGACCGTCAATTTTTTCATCGCTGCATGCTACAAAGTGCCATGCTTCGGGATCGAGTAACCTGTGAAGGGAATTGTATTGCGGTGTCCGGTTGATGAACATCGTTATCATCCCCTCCTGGAGGCAACTGCGCGAAAGGTCTGTTATAATGGCATTGTCTTCACCTGTTGCAGGTCTGATCCGCAGAGAACACATAAACCAAGAATGATTTCCCTGCAAGTTAAGTATAATTCGACAGGGATTTTACTTGCCTTTTTTACCGGCTTTCTTCTCAACTTCTTCAAGTTTTTGCTCCAACTTCTGATTCCTGGCTACTGAGGAGACTGTATCGATGGTATCATCGTCCCTTATGATGATGACCTGTCCCGACGGTAGCGGGTGAATTGCATCGGCTCTGATAATAACCCTGGTTCTGACTGAGTCTGCGATTATCCTTATTCGTTCTGTCTCCCTTCTGACCTCTTCCATTGCCTTCCTGTATTCGTCGCTGTTGCGTATCTCTTCCATCTGTTTCTGATATTCCTTATGGATATCTTCTATTTTCCTCCTCAGAGTATCGTTTCTGAGTATCTCATCCATCTGTTTCTGGTACTCCTTGCGGGCCTCCTCAATTTGCTTCCTGAACTCTTCACTGCCCATTATCTGATCCATTTGATCCCTGTATTGCCTGTGCGCCTCTTCGATACTCTTGCGGAATTCTTCGCTGTTTATCATCTTCTCTATCTGCGCCTGTGCCTCCTTCATGTCTTTTTCCATATCCCTTAAAACCTCCTGGGTTAAGAACTCCTCTGCTCTCCTGACTGACACCTCTGCCTGCATGAGTCCCCGTTCAACATCAACAGTCCGGAGATCCTTTCTGAGCTGCTCAATGGATATCCTGTAATCTTCAAGGATATCCTGCCTCAATGAGTCACGTTCTTCTTCACTGGCCTCAATACGGGATTCAGCCTCCATGATCAGTTCATCGTACTTCGGGTATTCGGATGGGGGTATGGTTTTGCCGTCGATGATTATTTCCGTCCGGGTGCTGCCCTTATAACGGATTTCCACACTTTTACTTTTACCATCTGCCGGATCGGTTACTTTTGTAATATAGATGCGGTCATGCTTTTTGATGATGGTATCCTGCCGCTGCATTGCAGGAAATGATTCACCGAATGATCGGGGGGATGTCCCTGGAGAGGATGCTTCATAAGCGGGTGGAAGTGTAACGGCATCAATGCCGGTCACCGGCTCAGGGTTCCTGACGGCTGAGGGTTCTCCGGCACCCGAGAAAAGGATCAGCATCAATGCCAGTGATACTGTCATTAACATAGCGGTAAGTCTGCCGCCCGGGATAGTTGTTTTTTGTCTTTTCATGGTAGCGATTCTTTTAATTCTGTTTATCATGTTATTGCTGCCGGCGATTGTCATGGCCATCGCCGTCTGTCCAAAATTCCTGTCATAGATATTAAGCAGGGCCATAGCGTATGCGCCTGGTCTGGCACTTACTGCCACGGCTATGTCATCGCAGGCATTCTCCCTTTCCTCCCTTACAACCGCAGAAATATGCCTTGCGAAAGGGTTGAAGAATAGGAGTATGTCGATCAGTGACTGAACTATGTTGATAATGAAATCGTTACGCCTTATGTGTGCCAGTTCGTGCAGTAGTATCGTCTCCACCTGGTCGGCCGGCAGTCCTGCGAGCATACCTGCAGGTACCAGTATTACCGGTTTGATGTATCCGATTACCATTGGGGTTTTAGCCATAGCACTTTCCAGTAGTCTGACACATCTTTTTATTGTCATCATTGAGCAGAGTACTTTGAAGCTTTCAGTCCACATGGAATCTTCCTTCTGCGATCCGGATGCCTTCAGCCTTCTCAGGAACCACAGGTTCCCGGCAAACCTTAATGTAAGTACCAGGATGCCGGCTATCCAGAGTAGGCTTATAGTTGTACTGTAGCGATGGGGAAGTCCGCTGATGAAGCTGGCCAGCCTGCTGATACCTTCGTTGAATTTGCCGGTGGCGCCGATACCTGACAGGTAATCAGCATCCCGGTTGTCAAAATGCAGCACGTTGCTCAATGTTGACTGATAGGAACTGTCGGCATGCAGATCATCATATATGATTGTCATGGTGATCACCGGGATGGCCAGCATGAGCAGGAGAAAAGTTGCGGAGACTATATAGCGCAGCGATGCCCTGTTCCTCGGGATGGCAATCAGGAGGACGATTACAAGCAGGGACAGTAGTGCACCCTGCCAGAGGGAATTGACTATGGTGCAGCTCAGTGCCCGGGCGAGGGAGCCGGACAGCAGGCCTTCAGATATTGGTATCATTGTTCCTCGATTCCATTTCAGAAAGTAGTATTCTTATCTGCGCGAGTTCCTCCTCTGATGCATTGTGATTTCCGAGGGCCTGCATAACCAGCGACATGGCTGACCCTCCGAAGGCGGTATTCACAAATCTGTCGAGAAGCTTAGCACGTGTTTCATTCCTTTCGACCAGGGGCGCGTAAATGTGAGTTCGCTGCTCCTGATCCCTTTTTGTAAGTCCCTTTTCGGTCATTATCTGAAGCAGCTTCAGGGTGGTTGTATATCCCACCCTGCGGTGCCTGTTCAGTTTTTCATTGACCTCCCTGACTGTTGAAGGCCCCCTTTCCCATAATACCTGGAGAATCTCCATCTCTGCCTCTGTGGGCCGGCTGGTCGGTGTTTTGTTCATGCTGTTCTATTACGAAATGTTTCGTACAAATATATACGAATAATTTCGTAGAACAAAAAAACCTTTCTTAAATTTTCATGTTCAGTGTGTTAAATATATCTTAATGTTAGTGGGGGGCCGGGTTGCGGGTTGCGGGTTGCGTGTTACGTGTTCCGGGTTGCGTGTTCCGGGTTGCGGGTTGCGGGTTGCGTGTTACGTGTTACGGGTTGCGGGTTGCGGATTTAGAGTTTAGGGTAGTCCTGGCAGTCGGTCACCGGACGCCTGACGCCTGATACCTGATACCCGGTACCCGGTACCTTTTTCAATGCTCCATGCTCTATGACAGGACGAAGCCCGTATAGACCGATTACAGGTTACCGGACACCGGTTACCCCATACTACTCCATCCTCTTAAGGTACCTGTACAGTTCGCTGTCGGTATTCAGTATGACGTATGTCTCCTTGTCGAATGTCTTCTCAAGGGTTTCCATCGACTTGAGGAAGCTGTAGAAGTTCCTTGACTGTGGCGACCGGTCGTATGCCCCGGAGTATATTGCTGCGGCCCTTGCATCGGCACGGCCCTTGATCTCTTCACTTGTCCGGAAGGCAACCGACTGTATAGTCTTCAGTTCTCTGTCCTTTTCCCCGTTGATACGCGACGCCTCACCCTGACCTTCGGAGCGGAACCTCTCGGCGATTCGGAACCTCTCGCTCTTCATCCTTTCGAATACCTGGGTCTGGACCTCGGCTACGTAGTTAAGCCTCTTTATCCTGAGGTCGAGGATCTCTATCCCCAGTTCCTTTGCCTGTTCATTTGCAGCTTCAAGAATCATCTTCTGGATCTTCTCTCGGCCTACCTCTATCGTTATCAACGAGTCAGCTATCAGGTCACTCATCTCGTCGGAGCTTACTGGTGTCCTGTTTTCACTTCTTACGGTTTCTTCAATGTTATGGCTGGCAATTACATTCCTGGTTTCGCCATCGAGTATGTCGTCGAGTCTGCTCATAGCTCCCCTCTCGTTGGTAAGCCGCTTAAAGAACTGCAGCGGGTCGGTTATCCTCCACCTTGCGTAGGTATCGACGAAAATGAACTTTTTGTCCTTGGTAGGAATCTGGTTAGGATCGCCGTCCCAATCAAGGAATCGTTTTTCAAACCTGTTGATTAGCTGGATGAAGGGCACCTTGACTTTTATGCCAGGATTGATTACAGGGTCACCTACAGGTTTTCCGAACTGTGTGATTATCACCTGCTGGGTTTCATTCACAAAGTATATACTCTGGAAGAGTAATATAAGAAACAGGGCTGTAAGTGCCAAAGCTATGACTATGGTTTTTATTTTCATCTTGTTACTTGTTTTCAGTCTGGTTGAGTTGCATCTGTAGCAGGGGTATCAGGTTATTGCCATTCTGATCGGTTATTATCCTGTTGCCCAGGGTCGGAATTATCCTTGCCATGGTTTCCAGGTATATCCTTCGTTTTGTTACCTCGGGAGCCTTCATGTACTCACTGTAAAGAGCATTGAACCTGGCGGTCTCACCGAGTGCGTTGTTGACCCTTTCAATGGCGTAACCCTCGGCCATCTGGATAGTCTCCTCGGCCTGTCCCTTTGCCCGTGGTATCACCCTGTTGTACTCCGACTTTGCCTGGTTGATGAGGGTCTCCTTCTCCTGCTGTGCCTCGTTCACGGCATTGAAGGCTGCCTTTACCGGGTCGGGCGGATTGACATCCTGCAGCACTACCTGCTCGATCTTTATCCCCAGGGAATAGTCTCTGCAAAGAGACTGCAGCATCTCCTCTCCTTTCACTGTAATCTCCATTCTGCCAATTGTAAGCACTTCATTTACCGTTCTGTCTCCCACAATCTGTCTTACGGTGGCTTCCGACAGGTCGCGGAGGGTATTCTCGGGGTCCCTTACCCTGAACAGGTAGTTATATGCATCCTCGATACGGTACTGCACAACCCATTCCACGTCGGCAAGGTTGAGGTCGCCCGTCAGCATGAGCGACTCCTCGAGGTTGTCGACGCTGCTGTATTCTGTTCTTACGCCTGCTCTTACGGTTCTGAAACCGAACTCCAGTTTCTGCTGTCGTTCTACGGGTACCTTATAGACCCTTTCAATAAAGGGTATTTTGGCATTGAGTCCCGGCTCCAGTGTCCTCGTGTATTTCCCGAAACGGGTAATGACGCCGACCTCCTCGGTTTCTACCTGGAAGACCGATCCCCACACCAGTATGATTGCCAGGATGATCAGGATTATGATCTTCAGGTTTTTAAGTAACCCTTTAAACTCAGGTGGCATTCTGAAAGTCTGATAGGTTTGATTGCTCATATTATGATTTATTTGATTGTTTAATGAGAGAGATTCAAATATAGCATTTAAAGCCTACAAAGAAGGTATAGTGTACCCCAATATTTCGTCAAAAGAACCTGTCCGTTATCTGAACCTGACTTCCTGACAATGCAGAATGGGCCCTCTTGCATACTTTTTTATCCGGTAATGGCAAAAGGGGATAGAAATAACAGAGTTAACTATTTCTTCTTTTTCATAATTGCCGGGAACAATCTATCAGGTATAAGTGGCAGTATCAGATGAATATTATTAATTTTATAATAAAACTGCAGATGGAAAGGCTTGAGAGAACAACAAAATGTAAACCCGGAAAAGCGGCAGGCAGCAAGGGGCAAAAAGTGATGTCAGGGATTAGATATCCTGTTATTGGGTTGCTGGTTGGCATCCTGATCATTTTTCAATTATCTGGCTGCAACTCCGCGGATACTGACACGGTTGACGGCAGTGTGGCTTCAGCCCATCCCCTGGCCACAAAGGCCGGCATGGATATACTCGGCAGGGGAGGTAATGCCTTCGATGCTGCAATAGCGGTTGCTGCCTGCCTTAATGTTGTTGAACCGATGATGTCGGGGATAGGTGGTTACGGCACAATCCTGATCTATGACGCAAAGGGGAATGAGGTCAGATTCCTTAATCCCAGTGGCCGGTTTCCCCTGCAGACCAATACTGATCTGATGAGGGAACCAACGCCGGGGTTCATGGAAAACCGGGTAGGCCCGAAATCAATTTCAACTCCCGGAAACCTCAATGCCTGGGTAGCAATGCATGAGGAATATGGTGAACTCCCCTGGGCCGAGCTGTTCGAATCAGCGATAACATATGCTGATGATGGTTTTGAACTATCGTCTAAGCTGGCATCGGCAATCCGGTCGGCCTTCGATGATTTTTCACCCTATGCACAATCATTCTATGGCAGAGAAGGTGAACCTCTTTCTGAAGGGGATGTCCTGGTACAGCCTGACCTGGCAAAAACTCTCAGGATCATAGCTGATAATGGTGCTTCCCCATTCTATAACGGAGATATAGCCACTGCAATAGACAAGCAGATGAAGGCTTCAGGCAGTTTCCTCTCGCTGGAAGACCTGATGAAGAATGAGGCTGAATGGTATGAACCTGTCATGTACAGTTACCGCGATCATGATGTATATACCGCTTCCCTGCCGGCAAACTCCTTCGCCGCATTTGTCAATCTCGGACTAATGAACCAGGTCCCGGCAGGAGAACTGGAGCATAATTCAACAGACTACCTTCATCTTTTTGCGGAGATGACCAAGGAATCATACAAGGCAAGGCTTCTGTATTCATTCGACCCGGAGGTCAGGGAAGCCCCTCTCGACAGCATTCTTGATGAGAGATGCCTTAAGGATCTGTTGCTTTCATTTGACAGGGAGAAGGCAGGCAGGTTCGAGCTTCCATTCAGCCCGGAGAGCCGCAATACAACTCATTTTGTGATTGTTGACAAGTGGGGCAATATTGTAAGTGCAACCCAAACCCTTGGTAATGCATTCGGAAGTCGCATCATGGTTGAAGGCACCGGTATATGGATGAATAACTCGATGGCATATTCAACTTTTGAACCAAAGGGTAATCCTATGGATGCATTTCCCGGAAGGCATAAGCTCTCAGGCGATTGTCCGGTAATAATCATGAAGGAGGGAAAACCATATGCTGCCCTGGGTTCCCCGGGTGGGCATACCATAACGCAGAATGTTCCCCAGATAATCTTCAACCTGGTCGACTTCAACATGTCAATGCAGGAGGCCATTGACGCACCGAAAATTGCCTTTGCCGAGCCCGATATTATATTGTATGATAATGATTTGCCTGCAGATATTGTGCGATCACTCGAGGAGAGGGGGCACAGGATGCGGAGAGGCAGTATCGGCAATGCATACGGTATAAGGATAGTAAGGGATAAAGCCGGGAGGGTGGTGTCTCTTGAGGCAGGCTTTGATAAAAGGGGAAGGTAGAAGCGGGGCTCAGACCGCATATAACAAAAAACACCCGCCATCGGCGGGTGGGGTTCATTAGGGCTGTTGCGGAGAGAGAGGGATTACAAAATGCGGTGCATTTTGTGATCACATTGGGGGGAAACCCTGCAACTCCAAATTAATCCAATATTCGCTGCGCTCATATTGTTTTCTTTTTTCATATATCCTCATTCAGGCAAGCCTGACTCGGCTATCTGAAAAAAAACCGTTGACCATGAGGCCAACGGGATTAATTTGTCGTTGCGGAGAGAGAGGGATTACAAAATGCGGTGCATTTTGTGATCACATTGGTGTGGCTCCTTGCAACTGCCCAAACGAACCCACGCCTGTACAGGCGTTTTTGTATTATATGCATTTTTTCGCCCTCGCAAGCGGGGCTCAGACCGCATATAACAAAAAACACCCGCCATCGGCGGGTGGGGTTCATTAGGGCTGTTGCGGAGAGAGAGGGATTCGAACCCCCGGTCCCGCGATAGCAGGACAACGGTTTTCGAGACCGCCCCAATCGACCACTCTGGCATCTCTCCTCTGGTGACTCAGCCGCCTGTCGGCGGCATCGGGGTGACAAAAATAAGAAATATTTCCGTTATGATAGCATTACCCGGATATTCCGCCTCATCATTACCTGAAAAACATGTTGCAGAAATACCCGCCATATGCCCTGCATCCGTCAATTAAATGTAACTTTATATGCAAAACCTACCAGAATGACTACCTCAAGACGTAATTTCATCAAAACTGGTGGCCTTACGGTCGCCGCAACGGGACTGGTCCCGATGGTTCTCAATTCATGCGCGGGAGAAAACAAACCCGCAACACAAACGGAACCGCAGATCCGCGAAAATCCGACAGGCCTCGAAAGAATTGTGAGTGATGTGCCTCCGGTTGACGAATCGGATTACCAGTACCGGCTCGAACGATTAAGGGAACAACTTGCCCTCAACAACATGGACGCAATATTCATCGAGGGTGGTACCAATTTCAGGTATTTCTACAACATCCAGTGGGGACTCAGCGAAAGGGTCTTCGGAGCCATAACAGACAGAAACGGCAAGACGTGCTGGGTATGTCCTGCCTTCGAGAAGGAGAGGGCTTCGGAGGTGGTGCCGGCGGGTGACAGGATGTATACATGGGAGGAGCATGAATCTCCCTATAAACTGATGAGCACCATACTCGCCGACATGGGTATAAGGACAGGCAGAATAGGTATGGACCCCAACCTGAGAAGCTTTATCAATGAAGGATTTCGCCGGGAAATACGAGCTGAGATGACTGACGGATCGGTGGTGACCGAGAACGTCAGGGCAATAAAAACAGAAAAGGAGATTGCTTATATGGACCTGGCCAACAGGGTTACAAAGCTGGCATACCAGTATGGTTTCTCGAAAGTTGAAGAGGGGATGAAGACGGCGCAGCTGTCGCGACACATCTCAGATGCCCATGCAGCCCTCGGCGCTCCGGGGAGCGGTGGCCCCCAGTTCGGATTTGCCTCGGCATTTCCTCACGGAACAAGGCAGCCACGCGACCTTCACGACGGAGATGTCATACTTGTCGACGGAGGATGCAACATCCAGGGATTCAGAAGCGACGTAACCCGCTCTATCGTCTTCGGCAAAATATCGGACCGGCAGCGTGAGGTTTATGATATTGTGCTCAGGGCCCAGAAGGCCGCTCACAACGCCATCCGCCCCGGTGTGACATGCGGCGAGATTGACAGGGTGGCAAGAAAAGTGGTAGAGGATGCCGGCTTCGGTCCGGGTTACAAATACTTCGCACACAGGCTGGGCCATGGCATTGGCATGGATGGCCATGAATACCCCTACCTTGTGAGTGATAGCAACGTGGTGCTCAAACCGGGAATGACCTTCAGCAACGAACCGGGGATTTATATCTATGGTGAGTTCGGTATCAGGATAGAGGACTGCTTCGTAGTAACGGAAGATGGTGTCCATATACTTGGAGGACTGGTTGTTGAGTCAATAGAACAGCCTTTTGCCGGAACCTGGGCCTGAGGCACGGACTGGTTCCTTCAAGAGCTGATGGACGCTCACGTTGCGAAAATATCTATCGCCGGACTGACACCGGATGAGGTGGCTGACCTGCTTGCCGCAAGAAATATTGACAGGAAGTATGCCGCTACCCTTACCTATTATATATATAAGAAGAGAATTCCTGCCATCGCGGAGATGACCGGCATATCGGTCAGGGTAAGAGCGGAGATAGAACGATATTTTGACACCGGTATAATACCCCCTGCGGAGAGGCTGGAATCGGCAGATGGCTCGGTGAAATACATCTTCACCTACAATGGGGAAAGAACGATTGAAGCCGTGTTCATACCGGAGGCAAGGCGTAATACCCTTTGTGTATCGACACAGTGCGGCTGCGCATGCTCGTGCCTCTACTGCCGCACAGGTGCCATGGGCCTGACAGGAGATCTCACCGCAGGAGAAATAGTCAACCAGCTGCTGTCAATAAGGGAGGCAGCCACGGTTACCCATGTGGTATTCATGGGAATGGGTGAACCGCTCGATAATCTGGCAGAGGTCATCAGGGGGATCAGTATACTAACGGCGGAGTGGGGTACGGCTATAGGACACTCACATATAACTGTATCAACAGTCGGGATACTGCCGGCACTGAAGGAACTGCTCTCAGCCACACGAAGCAACATCACGCTGAGTCTGGTCTCGCCGGTTTCCCGGGAGAGGGCTCTCCTGGTTCCGGCTGAAAGAAAATATCCGGCCGCAGAAATCATACGGCTGATGAGGGATGCTCCTCAAGCGAGGAAAAGAAGGTTTACTGTGGCATACATGATGCTGGCAGGTATAAACGACAGCGATGATCATCTGAATGCACTTTTACGATTGCTGGCCGGTTCGGCAATCAGGGTCAACATACTCAGGTACCACCCCCACGGCGATCTTCCATACCAGACATCTTCGGACGAAAGAATGATGTATTTCCATGCCCGTTTGAACGCAGCAAACATTTCGACCTCCATACGCAAATCGCGGGGAGAGGATATAAAGGCAGCGTGCGGCCTGCTGACCGGAAAGACGAACCGAGCCACCTGAACCTTTTTATTATCTTTATACAGTCATCAAAAGATCCAGTCATGAAAAACCTTCTTTACCTGATCGTTGTAATAACAGCATCACTGATCACCGGCTGTACCGGTGTCGACAAACCAAAAGATGTGAGTACTTATGCAATCATCCCCGCGCCGGTGTTTCTCGAGCCTCTCGATGGTAATTTTACCATTACGGGCAGAACGAAGATAGTTGTCAGCGAGCTGACTGATGAGACAAAGCTGGCAGCCGACTTCCTGGCTCTCATGGTTGGGAGGGTCGATGGCATCACCCCGTCAGTCAGTGAGGGCAGGGACAGGGGAGGCAGGAATGTGGTGATGGTGCTGGATGAAGAGGCCGGAACCGGAACTGAAGGTTACATGATGACCATCCGGAAAAGCGGCATCAGAATCACTGCTGAGACAGGCGCCGGACTTTTCTACGCGGTTCAGACAATAAGGCAGCTCCTTCCCCCGGAGATTGAGTCACCCCTTCCGGTGCCGGGAATAAGGCTCACGGTTCCCGCCTGCGAAATAACGGACAACCCGCGCTTCTTATACCGTGGCATGCACCTCGATGTATGCCGGCATATGTTTCCGATGGAATATATTAAAAGGTATATCGACATGCTGGCCCTCCACAAGATGAATGTTTTTCACTGGCATCTTACCGATGACCAGGGGTGGAGGATAGAGATAAATAAGTATCCCCGGCTTACTGAAGTGGGAGGATTCCGAAAGGAGACACTTAAAGGGCATGGTGGCAGGCGACCCTTTGAATTTGACGGTAAACCCTATGGAGGATTCTACACCCGGGAAGAGGTCAGGGAGGTGGTTGAGTATGCACGGCAGCGGTTCATTACTGTTATTCCTGAGATAGAGATGCCCGGGCATGCGGTGGCAGCCCTGGCGGCATACCCCGAACTTTCCTGCACCGGGGGACCTTTTGAAGTGGAAACCCGCTGGGGTGTTTTCGACGACGTTTTCTGTGCCGGCAAGGAGGAAACCTTCACCTTCCTGCAGGATGTGCTTGACGAAGTCATTGAGCTCTTCCCCTCTGAATATATTCATATAGGAGGTGATGAATGCCCGAAGACGCGCTGGAAAGTGTGTTCCGACTGCCAGAAAAGAATCAGTGATGAAGGCCTGGCCGATGAACACGAGTTGCAGAGCTACTTCATCAGAAGAATAGAGAACTACCTGCTCACCAAAGGCAAGAGGATCATCGGATGGGATGAGATCCTTGAGGGAGGACTGGCACCCCAGGCAACGGTTATGTCGTGGCGGGGAACCAGCGGTGGCATTGCCGCAGCAAGGCAGGGCCACGATGTCATCATGACTCCCAATCCCTACCTGTATATTGACCACTACCAGACAGAACCGGCGGGTGAGCCCCTGGCAATAGGGGGGTACTCTCCGCTCGAGTGGGTATACTCTTACGAGCCGGTGCCCGAGGCTCTCAACGAGCAGGAGCAGAAGCATATCCTGGGACTTCAGGGTAACCTCTGGAGTGAGTATCTGAAGACACCTGAACATATGGAGTACATGGCCTATCCCCGCATGTTTGCAGTGGCCGAAACGGGATGGACGCCTGCTGAAGGGAAGAACTTTGAGGAGTTCCTCGCAAGGTTCCTTTACCAGAAGCCAAGATACGATCTGGCAGGCATTAACTACTTCAAAGGCGACTACAGGAACACCAGGGGCCGCACACGGTAGGTCAGTCTGTAAGCCTCAGGGCTCTTCCTGCCAGTTCACCGGAGTAGCTGCCATCTTCAATGGCCGGTACTCCGTTAACGAAGACCCATACCATTCCCTTTGCATGGAGTGCTGGTTCATCGAAAGTTGCCATATCGCGCAACTCGTTGAGGTTGAATACAATAAGATCGGCATAGAAGCCCTCCTTAACCATGCCGCGCTCCTTTACCTGCATTGTTTCAGCAGTAAGCCCCGATGAACGGTGTATTGCCTCCGGTAGCGTAATATAGCCCTTCTCAAGGGTATATTCCCTAATCTTTCTGGGGAAGGTTCCATATTTCCGGGGATGGCCTGCGCCGCCGTCGGAGCCTGTCATCACCCATGGCTGCTGCATGAAGTTGCGGATATCCTCTTCCTGCATATTGAAGGATACAATGCCGATGCCGGCTGAACCTCTCAGTATATGCTTCACGGCACTGACTTCGTCGAGGCCCAGCCTGGCAGCAGCCTCCCCGAGTGACAGACCCTTGAGCGAATCCCTGCCATGTGCGGTGAATATTATTGTATTCGCACCACCCCTCTTCCAGATATTCTCAGCTATTTCGGCATCGAGTTTCTCCTTCAGCGAGGGATCGTCGAACCGCTTTATCATTGCGCTGTTGCCACCATCTTCCGCCCAGCGTGGCACCACTGCTGCCTTAAGTCCGGTCTTGGAGGCGGGGTAGGGGTACTGGTTGGCGGTAACCTTCAGTCCGCGGGACTGTGCCTCCTCTACCAGTTTTATCACCTCTTCCGATTTACCCCACACATCCCTTCCAAGAGCCTTGATATGAGAGATGTGTACCGGCAGTCCCGCCTTCTCACCAATCTCGATGGTCTCCTTTACGGAACCTATAAGCCCAATGCCGTAGGAACTCTCATCGCGCATGTGTGTGTCATAAATGCCCCCATACTGAGCGGCTACCCTGGCCAGTTCAATCACCTCTGCGGTGTTGGCAAAGCTGCCGGGCGAGTAGAATAGTCCTGATGAGAGGCCGAAAGCTCCCTCTTCCATGGCCTGTTTCACCAGTTCCTTCATTGCTTCAATCTCTGCAGGGCCTGCCAGGGTATCCTTTGAGCCGATAACCCTGCCCCTTACCGTACCATGGCCCACGAAGAGGGCAGCATTAATGCCTATTCCCCTTTCGGTCCATTCATCGAGCTGGCTGCCTACGGGTAAGGGTCCGCTTCCGTCGTTTCCCTCGAATACCGTGGTGACGCCCTGCCATAACCATGCCTGCAGTGATCTGTCGTTGTTGCTGTTAAGGTCCGACAGGGCATGGGTATGCGGATCGATGAACCCGGGCGCCAGGTAAAGTCCGGAAGCATCAATTGTCACGGCAGCTTCAGCCCGGGACTTTCCAGGTTTGGTTATAAGTACGATACGGTCTCCCTTTATGCCGACGTCAAGCATCCTGGGTTCGTTAAGCGAGCCGTCAAAAACGGTTGCGCCGGTTATAAGGTAATCTACCACGGGTCTGGTGCATGATGAAAGCAGGGCAAGTATTGATATAACTACTGCAAATGTTGCGGCAATCGAAATGCCCTTAATTGACATGGGTGCTTTTAGTTTCATTTTTCAACGATTTTAAATTCATTTTTAATATATGATGTTTTGGGATTGAACGAGTGAAAGCCTGCTATTGCCCTGAACGAGAGGGGAGTCAGCCTGGCGAGTCTTTCGAGGGTATCGTCGGAGATATTCCGGCGGGAGAAGGGCACTACTTTGATATACTCCTGTATTTCGCCCTCCCTGCGGCCGTATTTATAATCATAGGTAAACCTGCCGTATTCATCGAGCCTGATGGAGGGGTTTGAGGTATTGGGGACGCTTATGTAAAATTCGTGGTTACCGTCGTAAGGTTCATCTATTCTGTCGAGAGATGCCTTTTTCAGGTAGGAGTATAACTCCGAGGCCACGTTAACCGCGGGATCCACAAGAATAACCTCTTCTGCCAGGAGATGGCGGTAGATATATTCTTCGTTACGACGGAAGTCGCGAAGCTCTTTCAATATCTGTGTAAACTCTTCGGCAAGATAGGGGTAGTGAGTGCAGCCGAGTATAATGGTTTTCAGTGGCCTGGAACCGGGGTCTTTCCTTATTTTCTCAAGGAGGCTGACCATGTGGTACCTGACATAATTTTCGGGATCGTTTAGCTGGAGGATGTTGCATGTTGAAGGGTTGTCGGTGTCACACAGCATCTTGTTGCCCGAGAAGTCAAAGTTATAGGCATCGAATAACTCCCTGTGGATGGTGTATATTGTGTCGGCAAGAGAGGGTCCCCTGTAGGAGGCTCGTGGCGCCGTCAGGCTTCGGTCAAGGAAATCGCGTTCCTCGTCGACTGCCTCGGCGATGCCATGGGCTCCTATGCTGAATACCCTTATCTTACCTCTATAGCCCATCTCACCTGCGATCCTGGCAATTGAGGCATCATATCCTCCCGATCCCACGGTGCCTACCGTTGCCATAACCCCGATGGTTCCATCATGGTCGGGTTCATAATGTTGCAGGGCTCCCCTGGTTCCCGCATCGATGACCCCGAATACCTTAAGGTCGATGCCGACACGGCTGATGAATGCATTGATATAATCCATTCCGTATGCAGTGGCGGTATTGCATGCCACAACCACTGCCTTGACGGGCTGCTTGTCGCTGAAGGTAACCTGTGCTTCCTCTCCGGGGTAGTATTTACGGGAGAGAAGGAAGTCAACGTCCTTGATGATATGCTCTACCAGCAGGCCGGTTTTGCCTTCAGCATAGTAGACCCCGTATGGCATATTGGCCTGATCGGCAAGGTATGTGAATGATTCGGATTTAAAGTCAGGGATATTGTCGTTGCCGGGCATGCCTGTTTTGTTATCGAACTCGTCAAGTTGAAGTATTGCTTCGAGTACCGTCAGCCCTCCGGTTCCCGAATCGAATACCCCGATGGGTAGCGACGGGTCGTTGTCTGGGTATGAGGTGGCGTCGAGATAATAGAAGCTGTTACTGTCAGTCAGGATAGTATTGACGATTGACGGGTGGAAATCTGTGTCAGTCTTCTGTTCAGCTTGAGTCCTTGAGACTCCACACCCGGTGACTGTCAGAATAAAAAAAGCGAATATCGGGATATTCAGGATTTTGGAGTGGTTCATTTTAAATGCAGAGAGGTTGATGACTAATAATATTGGTGCTTATCTCACGAGCTGAAGAATATATTCGCCGGTATATTCTTCGCCTGTTCTGACCCAGTCTTTTTTAAGGCCGATCACTGTAAAACCTATGGATTTGAAAAGATCGAGACTGGGTTGATTGGTTTCCGGTATGTTGCAGTAGAGCTGGTGCAGCCTTAGGGTTTTGAAGCAATATTCCTTAAGTGCTGTAAGGGCCATTGTTGCATATCCCTTTCTGCGGTGTTCTGTCTGTGCTATCAGTATGCCAACACCGGCACGCTCATGGTATGGATCGTAATCAAACAGATCGACGGTACCGATGCACTCATTGGTGTGCTTCAATACTATCATCAGTCTCAGCTGACCGGTTTCATAGATGGTTTTGTGGGAATTTTCGATATACCTTTTCAGGGTGAACTTCGAAAAGGGTGTGATGGTGTTGCTGACTACCCAGAATTCAATGTTGTTTTCCCAGCGGTACAGCAACTCAAGGTCCTCAGGCTCAACTGCCCTGAGCATAATATCACCGTATTCCATAACTAAAGTACAATGCTTCAAGTTTTATTTGTACTGCCACTACATCATAGTAACAGGCAGATTGTCCCAATCATGACAGGCACGGTCCTATTCCCTGAATACCTTTTTGACGAATATCTCATCGGGGTAACCCTTGGTTATAAGCTGCAGCCTGTAGGCATAGGCCTCCTCCCTCGTCGCAAATTTACCTGTCGTATATCTGTAGAATTTATCAGTGTCATTATATATGACCACCATGTCGGAAATATGCCGGAAGTAGCTTACGTCAACAGGATTGTGCAGTGCCATTACCTGTACCG
This sequence comes from Bacteroidales bacterium, assembly GCA_034004335.1. Classification (GTDB taxonomy): domain Bacteria; phylum Bacteroidota; class Bacteroidia; order Bacteroidales; family VadinHA17; genus SLNP01. Next base: position 31,415 of record JAVEWX010000014.1, read on the forward strand.
TATAGTAGAGCACTTTGTCATCTTCGATGGCCATGTCGCCCACATCCCTGACAAGCATGTGGGTAACCAGTATAGACGAGTCGATTGCCGCTACAGATGGAATAGCCGACATGTCAATTTTTTCGTATACTGTATCGGGTTCAGCAGGTTTGTCCGGAACCCAGTCAGGATCGGGATTGAGGATGACATCGATTCGGATTTCCCTGTCAGGGTTTAATGCTGTAATTATGGTGTCCCTCGTTTCGGTCAGGTGACCCTTGCCCATGAAAATGAGCCTGTAGATACCGGTCTTAACCTCGAAGGAATAGGCACTGGATATTGTGTCGGGGTTCATTGTTCCGATAGTATCACCCCTTACCAGGTTCAGCAGGCTGACACTCTTTTCCATATCCGATATCTCAATGCTGTCCGACGACAGTGAACATTTTCCGGTGATTTCGTATAACTCTGTGCCGGCTGCCGTGCCGAAATCAACCCGTATTATCTCACGGTTCTTGTACCCGGTATAGAGTGAATAAAAACCACTGTTCCCGTTATTGTGAGGCTGGAAGAAAAGGTCATCATCGGTTGAGTTTACCGGGTATCCCAGGTTTTCGGGGCTTTTCCAGGCCTGTCCGAGGCTTGTGCTGCGGAATATATCGTAGCCACCCATGTTGGTGTGTCCTTCAGATGAGAAGAAAAGCATCAGGTCATCGTCAGTAATGAAGGGCGTATTTTCGTTGAAAGGGGTGTTGATGGTGGCGCCCAGGTTAACTGGTTTGCCCCAGTTGTCGCCACTGCCCCTGACAGACATGTATATGTCAAGTTCACCCTGTCCGCCCGGCCGGTTGCTGGTGAAGTAGAGTCTTTGACCATCGTGTGAGATGGAGGCGTGCGACTCATAGTATTTGGTATTAATATTCCGGTTCAGTTTCCTGATTTTGGTCCACCGGTCGTTCACCAGGGTTGATACATATATGTTCCCGTCAAAGTTGTCGCTTTTGTATAGGTAGAGCTCAGTGCCTTCGGTATTCAATGCCGTGGCATGGCAATCCAGGGCATCCCCGAGCTGTTCTGTAATTTCAATGGGTGTTTGCCATACTCCCCTTTCCCTGATAGTGTAGAAGATGGCATTTTCAAGACCCCTGTTTTCGGAGAACACCATTGAATTGCCGTCGTAGCTGATTGCCGGGTTGAAGTTGACGGCTCCCTGGTTGACTACTGATCCCAGGTTTTCGGACCTGATATCGACAGGTTCCTGCATCAGCCTGATGGCATTCTGGCATGCAGTTATCTGCTGTTTCACGAATTCGGTGTTGGCATCAAGTCCGGCGTCGGTTATCAGCCGGAGATAGGCCTGGTATGTATTGATCGCCTTGTCGAGTTCGTTATTCATGCGGTAAGCGCTGGCCAGGGAAAACCAGGCCTCCAGGGGAGCCTTTGTCTCTCTCATCTGTTCGGGTCTGGATTCTGCATCAGCGTTTCTGGATGCCTCCTCGAGGTAGGAAACAGCCTTCGATCGTTCGTCAGGTATGTTGAGATAGCAGTCACCAATCTTGAATTTGATGCTGGCATTGTCGGGCATCAGATCGTCAAGGATCAGATACAGAGGATTGGCAAGTTCATATTCACCGTACAGGTAGTGAGACTCTGCCTGAACGAATATCAGACGCTGCTCCTCGGCCGACTGACCTGACAATCCGGCGGCGGCAAGGAAAACCAATGCTGCAACTGCGGGTAACCTGATCTTTCCCCCTTTCATCACCTGCGTTTTTAAGTTTTTACTCTTCCCCTACGCAATGTTAACACGCTTGATTATCTGAAAGTTATTTTATATATATCCTCTTTGCCATAGTTCTCAGATGTACCCCTCGATCTTGCCATGTACCCCGATCTTCCATTATCCTCAGGCATGAAAAAGGTATCATCATCGGGAGTGTTGACAGGGTAGCCCAGGTTCCCGGGAACACTCCACAGTCCGTTTGTTTGCAGTTCCGTCCTGAAAATATCATATCCTCCCATGTTGTGATGACCCTGTGAACAGAAAAAGAGGGTTTTGCCTCCGTTTATGAGGAAGGGCCTGTCTTCGTTGAAGGGAGTATTGACCTCTGGTCCCATGTTCACAGCTGTACCCCAGTCGCCGTTTATTTTTTTCGACACATAGAGGTCTAGTCCTCCGAACCCTCCCGGCCTGTCTGAGGCAAATATCAGGGTGTTTCCGTCTTCAGCCATGAAGGCGTGTGATTCCCAGTACCTTGTATTTATGTTTTTGTTGAGCAGGGTTGCAGGCAACCATCTTGTGCCATTGAATGACGAGGTGTAGATGTCGCTTTCGAAGTTGTCGTTTTTTGAAAGCAGAAGGGTGTGGCCACCGGCCGACAGGCAGGAGATGAAAATCGTGCCGTCGAGTTCAATTTCGGGAGTGATGTTGATAGGGGGAGACCACCTGTTACCGCTTAGGCTTGTCAGCATCACGGCATTGTAGAATTTGAGTCCAACCATAAAGGCGAATGATTTGCCGTCGGAGGATATCAGGGGATTGAAATTGGACCTCTCATCGTTGAACAGCGGACCCATGTTCTCCTCCTGGAAATGAACAGGCCTGGAAACCAT